>JBPCXZ010000185.1:0-6799 GCA_051008055.1 Woeseiaceae bacterium | reverse complement strand
TAATTAGATAATCATTCCTACAGCATAGGGGTAACAAAAAATGACCAGAGCAATTAGCGTACTTTCGTACGCGAGTTCCGCTGCGTCCGTTGCTCGGAAACTTGTTAGCGGTATTTTTGCTAGCGTTCTGTTTCTGGGCTTAGCAACCTCTGCCTTCGCTCAGCAATCTGGCGGCTCCATTCGTGGTGACGTTCAGGGTGCTGATGGCAATACGACGGTAGAGATTGTTGATACGGCTCGTGGCATCACCAAAACGTCATCTATTGATGGAAGCGGTGAATTCCGTTTTGACAACATCACAACTGGCGATTATGAAGTTCGCGTCCTTCAGGGCGGCCAAGTAGTAGATAGCGCGGAAGTAACAGTAGGCCTCGCTAGCGCTACCAGCATTTCAATGGCTACAACTGCAGAAGCGATTGAAGAAATTATCACCACTGGCACGCGTATGGCAGCATTGGATACCAGCATCGCTGAGTCCGGTCTTGTCATTAACTCTGAAGAACTGCTTGTTCTGCCAGTACAACGTGACATGACTTCCGTTGCATTGTTGGCTCCTGGCACAACTCGTGGCGACTACCGCTTCGGAGGTAACGGTAACGTTGCATTCGGTGGTGCTTCTATCGCAGAGAACACAAGCTTCATCAACGGCTTGAACACCACGAACTTCCGTACCGGTGTTGGCTTCTCACAAGTACCGTTCGAGTTCTACGACACAGTGCAGGTTAAAACCGGTGGTTACTCTGCTAAGTACGGTCGTTCACTCGGTGGCGTAATGAACGCACGGTCAAAGAGTGGTTCTAACGATTGGGACTTCGGTGCCAACGTTTACTTTGAGACTGAGCTCGAGAAATCAGAAGACACCTACATCTCTGCCAACTACCTTGACAGCGATGAAGAAGTGACCTTTGACGCATACGTTTCTGGTCCGATTCTGAAAGATCGTCTGTTCTTCTACGCTTTGTACAGCGACAACAGCGACGACCAGCGTTATGCCGGTTACCTCGTTGGCGAAGACTACGATTACACACAGGAAGAAGGTTTCTGGGGTGTCAAGCTTGACGCTTACATCACGGACAACCACCACATTGAATACACCGCGTTCTCTGATGAGCGCACGGGTGTCGAGTCTGCTTACGCATGGGACGCAGACACAGGTCGTGGCAACTACATTGGTGACACCGACTTTGAAGAAGGTGGTGACAACTGGATCGCTACTTACACCGGTGACTTCACTGACAACCTGTCACTCTCTGTTTCATACGGTGAGAACGAAGCGAACCGCACCACGCTGCCTGGCACGGCTGCCATTCCTTACGTGAATGTTTACACCGCTGCAACCGGCTTTAACAAGCTGCAGAACGGTGCTGGTGGCTTCTTCATCTCGGTTGGTCAAGACAAGCGTGAAATGACGCGAGTTGACCTTAACTTCATCATGGGTAATCACGATTTCTCTGTTGGCCTTGACGCCGAAGAGACATTTGCTGAGGACTTCACGATCAACACCGGTGGTGAGTACTGGGTACACGACGTAAACAACGAGCTGTACGGTGGCACAGCGGGCCCGCAGGGTTCGATCGCGCGCTTCCGTGAGTACTCAGTTGGTGGTCAATTCGAAACATCTTCTACTGCTTACTACATTCAGGACGTCTGGAACGTTAGCGACCGTTGGACATTGGAACTCGGTCTGCGTAACGAGAACTTCGAGAACCTGAACGGTAACGGCGGTGTATTCGTTAAGATCGACGACCAGTGGGCACCGCGCCTTGCTGCAGTATTCGATCCGAAGGGTGACGGACAGTCCAAGTGGTTCTTTAACTACGGTCTGTACTACCTCCCGATCGCGTCTAACACCAACGTTCGTATGGCGGGTAACGAGACTTACATCCACACTTGGTATGACTGGGACGGCGTAAACGTCGATGCGTTTGGCGTACCGCAGGGTCTTGGTCCGGTACTTGATGTAGACGTCTTTGGTGACGGCACGGTGCCTGACACGCGTTCTGTTACGGACAACAACATCGAGCCGATGTACCAGTCTGAAATCATTGTTGGTTACAACCGTACGCTGCAGTCTGGCAACGAGATCGGTATTAAAGCGATCTACCGTAACCTTGAAACCACGATTGAAGACGTTGCTATCGACGCCGCTGTTATCGATTACTACAACAGTGGTGACGGCACGTGGGATCCAGTTATGGCTGGCGGTACGGTCGAAGAAGTATTCGGTGGCTTCCACCAGTACGTACTGACCAACCCGGGCAACGACATGCAGATCTACATTCCGGAAATGGATGAAACCGTTAACCTGAGTGCTGCACGTCTTAACTACCCAGAAGCACAGCGTCAATACGGTGCTTTGGAGTTCACCTACTCACGTCCGTTTGACGGCAAGTGGGGCATGGACTTCTCATACACCTGGGCGCACAGCTGGGGTAACCACGAAGGCTACGTGAAGTCTGACAACGCTCAGGACGATGCTGGTATTACGCAGAACTTTGACCAGCCGGGACTGACTGACAACTCGTACGGCGACCTGCCGAACGATCGTCGTCACACGGCTAAGCTCTTCGGTACCTACCAGACAGACATGGGAATTCGTCTTGGTACGAACGTTCTGTACCAGTCTGGTCGTCCACGCAGCTGCTTTGGCCTGCACCCGACAGACGTGTTCGCTCAAGCCTACGGCAACAGCGACTCACACTTCTGTAACGGTTTGCCGGTTAACCGTGGTTCACTGGGCACAACGCCGGATCTTACCCGCATTGACCTGAACGCCCAGTACACACTGGAATTGGGTCGCAGCGAAGTAATCCTGTCTGCTGATATCTTCAACGTGTTCAATGCTCAGGCAGTGACCGCGTACAACGAAGACGGCGACACGGGTAACTACCAACAGATCCGTCAGTACCAGCAGCCGCGTACGTTGCGTCTGAGCGCACGTCTCCGGTTCTAATTGAGACTGACGACAAGTATTTTACGAAGTTTGTAAAATCGGCCCCGCGACAGATTTTCTGTCGCGGGGTTTTTTTATGCCTGCGGTATGATTGCAGCATGCGACGCAGCACACTCTTTTGCATTTTATTAATTCCGGCACTGGCCGCGGCTGACAACCTGCCGGGCTATGTTCTCTTATTGCCGGAGTCTGTTGAGACGGTCCTGATTGCTGAGACTGATACGGCGACCTTGCATCGTTATGAAGTTGCCAGTACCGCAGTTGTGTCATCGGACGTTCGGCGAATGTCGATTGGACAGAACGGTGTGGGCAAGAAGAAGAGCGGCGATCGGCGAACACCGCTTGGTGTTTACTTTGTGATTGAGAATCTTGATACCAGAAACCTGCACGAAAAATATGGGCCAGTCGCATTTCCACTTGATTACCCGAACGCTTGGGATACGAGAAACTCGCGCACAGGTCATGGTATCTGGATTCATGGCGTTGCCGCCGGGAGCGGACTGCGTCCCGAACGGGACACCGATGGATGCATTGCGTTGCCCAATGATGAACTGCTCGCGCTTGAAGCAGACCTCACGCCACTGCGGACCCCGGTTATCGTGACACGCCGCATACATGAGCCCGACCCAACCGAAAAAGAAGAGACTCGCAAACGCTTGCTTACGGCACTAGATGGCTGGCAACGCAGTTATCGTGAGGGCGACTGGTTTCGTTACCTTTCTTTCTACGCTGACGATTTCGCCTACCGTGGACTTGATCGAGATGAGTGGTTGGCTTACAGGTTACAGACAGTCGGCAATCGACCGATTGACGACTTCAGTATCGACGACGTCATGTTGGTCGCAGACCCGGAAGAAGCAAGCCTGTTCTTAAGTCGCTTTACACAGCGAATCGTCGAGCCGGATCGGACGGTCGAAACTATCAAACGGCTTTATTGGCGTAGAGCGGCCGACGGAGCATTCAAAGTGGTGGCCGAAGATAATGGGTAGTCTTAACCGCCGAATACGTAGGACAGCGACAAGCGGTAGGCGTACTTCGTCGTAAACTGAATCTGATCATTCAAGTCTCGCGATACCGGGAATTTGGCTGAAGCCTTGAGGGCCAGTGTTTCCGACAGGTGATATTGAACAGCCGGAATGATATCAAGCCATTCACCGCCGGTATTCGGGATTTCCACCGAGTCCCGCTGATCCCGCTCGGCTTGGCGATAAAACAGTTCCAGATTGAATCCCCAAGGAGACTGAGTCTGGTGCGCGGCGCCAACTGACAGCGTCGTATCCTGGCCAAACTCGTAGTCGCGGGAGTTTTCCCCGTTCTGTGTGTGACTTGCACTGACGTAGATACGGGTGGATCGGGAATCGGTAAACGCTTTGGACCAAAAAGCCCATCCGATCAAGCCGTACGCGCCGGTGGATGGTTGCATGTCCTCGGCCAACACTATGCCGCCCTGCATGGCGTCGTCTACACCGAGTGGTGCACGGACACCCAAGCCGAATGACCACGTTGTATCCGAGTACAGCGAAATCGTAGTCGGTGAATACTTAACCATGAATACGGCATCGCCGATGCCAGAAGCGTCCGCGGAGATGCCGCTTACCTCACGATGGTGGTCCACCGCTGAAAACAATGCGGAGGCTGACCACTTCTCCGTAATGCCGCGGCTAATTTCAACGATAAGCGCCTGCGATGTTCGATCACGCCCTGTCGCGTCCGGGATCGAGTCGCTGCCTGAAACGAGGTCACTGAGATCGTTATATTGGTAGGTGCTCGCCAAATACCATTGCTTGTCTTTCGGCGAAGCGGACTGCATTGTGCCGAGAATAGGAACTGCTGCGCAGCTGCAGGTTTGCGCTGCTGCCGGTGTTGAGGTCAGGAATGCTGTGGCAACCAGGATTAGTATCGCAAAGCCGTTCTTCATTCTTGCGCCTAATTGAAATGCAGTTGTACTTCTGTAAAGTGCGCGACCCAAGCAAACCACATGGCCACGTACGATGCTGTAGCCTGCAGTTCCTCACCGGCCCGTGGGCCCGATACGGCGGTACCAAAAACGTTCCAGATGTTGCCCTCCGTATCCTGCATTACATTCGGTAGATCGTTCTGGATCGGCATGAAAGACAAGACGGTACCGTCAGCCAGTTCGCTGCTATAAATAGCCGAAAAATTGAGCGCCGTATTGCCGATCACAACGATAGACTGTCCTGCGAACTGATCATTAATAGCCTGGGTGGTGTCGCCGAACTCGCTTAGTTGGTAGAGCTTGGCCGACGTCGCATTGTGAATGCCAACGATACGTTCCTTCGGATGGCGACGATTGTCCTGCCTTTCTACAGGGAACAGCAGGCCTGTGTGTGTTCGGTAGGTGCCATACGGGTAGTCGTCATAGTCGCGGGAATGTCCGGTTATTCGAGTCAGGACCTGTGCGTCCGGGTACATCATTTTCAGTGTCGCGAAGCGCGTCTCGAAAACCTTGAAGTATTCCGGACGCTCCCGAATTCTTCGACCGTTCACAGAAATCTGCAGCATCTGTGACCAGAAACTCCGTGTCTGGCGATCGTAAAGAATGAGGTTTGAATTGAAGAGTAATCCGGAGACGCCATAGGTGCTGTTCGCATCGTCAGAATTACCATGCCAGCCAACGGCTGACCCAGTAAGCGGGCAGTAGCTCACTGTAAATGGGGCGTCGTCTGAGCCGTCATTAACGACTTCATGGTAGTCCAAGATGTCGTGAGGGTAGACCTTTACCTGGTCGCCGCTCTGTACCACGATCACAAGGTCTGAGTCTTCGACCCTTTCAATAGTCGCAGCGGACTCAAAAACAGGGTTCTCAAGGGCCGGAATACCATCGAGGCCAGGTCCACCATCGACTACTTGCTCGGGCGGTATTAGCCACTGATCTACGGTCGAACCGCCGCCTTGAGGGCCACCGCGCCCTCCGCCGCCATCGCTACAACCGCTAACAATCAAGGATACGAGAAGCAACACCCCAATTAAGGGTCTGTAGACAGAAACAAACATTAAGACGGCCCCCTATGCACGGTCTCCGATTTGCAATACAGAAGACCGGGCATGCGCCGCTTTTATTACACGGTCATGCAGGTGTTTGTTTCAAAGAGAGTTTCTTAGCGGACCTCTTCTCGAGCGACGAGTTCGTCGATGAGGTCGAGGAGGCCTTCGTAGCTACCGGCCATCTCGCCGCTGGTTCGGTATTTACCGTTTACGACAATCATCGGTACGCTGGCGATGCCATAGCGGCGTGCCAGGTCAGATGCCACGCGCATTTTCTGGTTAACTTCGAAAGAGCTCCAGGCACTCTCGAAATCTTCAGCGCTTACGTCAAATCTGGCAAACAAGGCCTGAATGGCCTCTTTCGAACCCAGGCGATTTCCACGCCGGTGGTACTCGGCGAAGACAGTTTCACGGAACGCCGCGGCATCCTTAATTGCGCCTCCAGCGACCAGCACTTCCTCGGTGTAAAAAAGCTGTGCGTGCAGTTCCAGGCCGCGATTCCACATGGCAGGAATACGCACAAACCGGACGTTGGCCGGTTTTTCGTCTGCCCAGCCATTGATGTGCGGCTCGAAGGTGTAGCAATGTGGGCAGCCATACCAGAAGAATTCCGCAACTTCGATCTTGTCAGCGCCACCAACGGTCGGTTGTGTCGGCACCAGTCGAACGAAGTGCTCGTTCTCATGGTACTTCCAGTCCTGTGTAGCCGCCGATGTGTCTGCCTGGGCCAGCAGAATGACCTCATCTTCCGGCTCTGCGTCCGACGCGGACTCTTCAACGACCTCCAGCACTTCATCTTCGGCAGGCGTCTCTTCTACGGCAGGCGTTTCTTCTGTCTCA
>JBPCXZ010000184.1:0-2605 GCA_051008055.1 Woeseiaceae bacterium | reverse complement strand
TAGGACGCCCTTCGGGTGTTCTAGTCCTTAAGCTCGACGACGATGACTCTGCACTCCTGAACGACGGTGGCGGTCGTGCCGCCGTGTGATGCCGCGGGTGTCCAGACGGGCGTGCCAAACTTGAAAGATTCCATATGTTTACCGTCGGCGTCTTCTTCTAGCCACGCGCAAGGGTTCAAATAGATCGTTACGCTGTCCGGATGCTCATGCACCGGTGGCCATTCACCTGTTCGAATCGTCTGCTTCAGGACCCGGACCCTTTCGTTCTCGAAGGCAACCTCGTAAACATGCGGTGCAACTTTGATGGGATCCAATGCGCCCAGGGTTTGGGCTCGCCCAGCCGCGAACGCCAGCACCAGGAGCAATGCCAGCCATGGGAGACTTATTCGCATGGTTCTCTCCTATTCGTCGCGCAACGCCCGACGCAATATCTTGCCAACGTTGGTCTTGGGAAGCTCGTCGCGGAATTCGACTTCGCGCGGACGCTTGTAGTTGGTCAGGTTTTCCTTGCAGTAGTCGATCACGTCCTGCTCGGTGACGTCCTCAGACTTGCGCACGGCAAAAATCTTGACGACTTCCCCCGACCTTTCGTCCTCAATGCCAATCGCAGCGGCTTCGAGAATACCGTCCATCTCGACCACTACGTTTTCGATCTCGTTCGGGTACACGTTGAAGCCGGAGACAAGGATCATGTCTTTCTTGCGGTCTTCGATAAAGATGAAGCCCTTGTCATCGATCCGGCCTACATCTCCAGTACGCAGCCATCCGCCCGGCAGCATGACCTTGGCGGTTTCTTCGGGGCGTTGCCAGTAGCCTTCCATAACCTGCGGACCCTTAATGCAGATTTCGCCAATCTCGTCGATGCCAAGTGCTTTGCCGTCGTCATCGCGGATGCTAACGTCGGTAGAGGAGATCGGCAGGCCGATTGAGCCGTTAAACTCATCGCCGATGCGATTGATGACAGCAGCTGGCGAAGTCTCCGTAAGACCGTAGGCCTGTAATATTGGACAGCCGGTGCGTTCACGCCATTCTTTGGCAACCGCCGGCTGCACGGCCATGCCGCCGCCGATACAGACTCGCATGTTGCTGAAATCAATCTTGTCGAATGACTTTGTATTCAACAAAGAGGCGAACAGTGTGTTGACCGCAGTAAACAGATTGAAATCAAAGCGTGCCATCTCTTTCGCAAAACCTTCGAAGTCACGCGGATTTGTAATGAGAACGTTCAAGCCGCCCTGCGACATCACGGTCAGGCAGTTCCCCTGCAAGGAGAATATGTGATACAGCGGCAGCGCCGTAATCGCTATGATGTACTCCTGATCATTGTATGCGTTGCCCTGCCAGGCGTGGGCCTGCTCGACGTTGTAGACCATATTCCGATGGCTCAGCATCGCGCCTTTCGAGACGCCGGTCGTGCCGCCGGTGTATTGCAGGAACGCGATATCAGCCAGACCCAGCTCGACTGGCGTCAACGTGCTGCCACTACCGATCTTCAGCGCCTCGTCCAGGCGAATGTTGCCGGGGAGCGAATAGGCAGGTACAGCTTTCTTGATGTGGCGCAATACAAAGTTGGTTACCGCGCCTTTGGGGAAACTGAGCATGTCGCCAACGGCGGTTATTACCACTTGTTCAACCGCGGTGTTGTTAATGACCTCTTCAAGCACGTGTGCAAAATTCTCAAGAATAAGAATGCACTTCGTCCCGGAGTCTTTTAGCTGGTGCTCCAGCTCGCGCGCGGTATAAAGAGGATTTACATTGACCGCGACCAGGCCAGCTCGAAAAATGCCGCATAACGCAACCGGATACTGCAGGAGATTAGGCAACATGATGGCGACCCGTTCGCCGCGCGTGAGGCCGAGCGTTTTCTGCAGGTAGCAGGCAAACTGCATCGAACGCTCATCCAGTTCCCGATACGCCATCGTCGTACCCATATTCGTGAACGATGGCCGCTCGGGGTAGGCGGCAAACGTGTTTTCGAACATCTCGCGAATTGAACGAAACTCGGACGGCGGTAACTCAGCCGGAACATTGTCGGGATAGGATTTCAGCCAGATTTTTTCCAATGTATTGTCCTAGTCAGAAAGAGCCGAATTGATAATTGGCCACGCATTGTCCAGCAACAATGGTTGCGCGGTGGCGTTTGGATGGATGCCATCGTCCTGCATCAGTTCATCGTTCAGCGCGACGCCTTCGAGAAAGAACTCGATCCAGGGAACATTCAGTTCCGCGGCGAGCTCACGAAACACGTCCTCAAACGCTTCTATGTATCGTTGGCCGTAGTTTGGTGGAATTGTAATGCCGAGCATTACGACAGCAGCACCCGAATCCGTGCCCGTGGTAATAATAGTTCGTAAATTGTCACGCATAGTGCCCGGCGGAATGCCGCGGAGCCCATCGTTGCCGCCCAACTCCAGAACAATCAACTCAGGTCCGAAAGTCTCTATGGCCTGGCCGATACGGGCCGCGCCGCTTTCAGTGGTATCGCCGCCAATACTGGCGTTCACCACGCGATGTTCGTACCCTTGTTCTTTCAGCCTTTCTTGCAACAAAGCGGTCCAGGTTTGGTCAACGTCTATACCGTAGCCGGCGCTGAGGCTGTCACCGA
>JBPCXZ010000183.1:0-5030 GCA_051008055.1 Woeseiaceae bacterium | reverse complement strand
GAAATATTGACCATATCCAGGTCCTTGCGCACGACTGCCCGATACAACCATCCGGGATGTCGCGCAAAACTCATCACCTGCCGTAACCTTGAACGCGGCGTAGCTGCAAACCCATGCACCAGGTCGCGCTCGCGATTCCCGGCGACTGCCAAATCAACGGTCAAGGCTAATGCTTTATATCCCGCCGCCTTACTGCGGGTGATCCACTCCTCTGTCAGACCGCGGTCTTTGAAGACGTAGAGCTGATACATTTTGGGGCCACCACTGGCCGCGGCCGCGTCCTCGATTGTCGTCGTACCCAATGTGGACAAGCTGTAGAACATGCCAAATTTGTCCGCCGCCCGCACAACCGCGGGCTCGCCGGATGCGTGAAACAACTTTGATGCACCTGTCGGCGATATCATGACCGGCCACGCAACATCTTCACCAAACAATGTCGAACTAAGATCTACCTGGCTGACGTCATGCAACTGCGACGGCATCAACTCATGGTCATCAAACGCGGCTGTATTGCGACGCAATGACAACTCATCATCCGCACCGCCATCCAGGTAATTGAAAACAGGCGATGGCAGGCGACGCTTTGCAATAGCGCGGAAGTCCATCAGGTTGTTGCACTTATCAATATCCATTTATCGAGATTATCACGTACTGATTTTTGGTCGTAGACTGATACTATTCCAGTTAATGAATAACGATATCAGTAAGAACGATCAGAATAAGGCCATCGCGCGCTGGCTCTTCATTTGCTGTGGCCTGGTTTTCGCGATGGTGGTGCTTGGTGGCGTCACCCGGCTGACCGGCTCCGGATTATCCATGGCCGAATGGCGGCCGATTATGGGCATCCTACCGCCGTTAAGTGATGCGGAATGGCAGCGGGTATTCGATATCTATAGGCAAACACCGGAGTTCCTGCACGTCAATTTCGATATGGATGTGGAAGGCTTCAAGGGCATTTTCTGGCTCGAGTATCTACACCGCGTTCTGGGTCGACTGCTGGGCTTCGCGTTTTCGATTCCGCTGGTCTATTTCGTCGTTCGCAAATACATCTCGATGCGAGATCTTCCCTGGTATGTGCTGATGCTGGCACTCGGTGGCGCCCAAGGGTTTATCGGCAAAATCATGGTGGCCAGCGGCCAAGTCGACGCGCCGCATGTAAGTCAATACCGGCTGGTCGCACATCTCACGGCCGCATTCCTGGTTTACGCGATGATGTTTTGGCGCGCCTTGTCCTTGCGACAGGGTGACATCAAGACGACCTCGCACCACTGGTTCTCCAGAACCGCCTGGCTGACGGCACTCATCAGCCTGACGGTCGTCTCTGGCGGATTCGTTGCCGGACTCAAGGCTGGTTGGATCTTCAATACTTTTCCGAAGATGGGAGATACCTGGTTACCACCGGGATTTGCTGCGCTTGACCCTTTCTGGCGAAACCTGACCGAGAACATGGCAACGGTGCAGTTCAACCATCGCCTGCTCGCGATCGGCACCTTCGTAGTCATCGTGATTTACTGGCTTCGGGCAAGACGCGCGAATTTACCGCGGCATGCAGAGAAAGCCAGTACAGCACTATTGCACACAGGCACGCTGCAAGTGTTGCTCGGCATATCCACACTGTTGCTCAGCGTACCTACCTTTCTGGCGGTGTCGCATCAGGCTGTCGCACTGGTTCTGCTGACAGTGGCGCTGTTCCTCACACACAGCCTTCGGAAAGTACCCATGTAAACCTCGCCCGGCATCGGCGACGATGCGGCTATGCAGGCATTGGCCCAAACCAACGTAACTTTCGATGCGGACCTGATCTCGCGCTACGACGGTCGCGGACCCCGCTACACCTCGTATCCAGCGGCGCCCGAATTCAATACGGAATTCAAGGCCGCTGATTACTGCGAATTCGCAGCGCACAGCAATCAGACAAATAGAGCTCTGTCGATCTATGTGCATATTCCGTTCTGCAACTCGCTTTGCTACTACTGCGGCTGCAACAAGGTTGTCACACGCAATCAGAACCGGGTATCGAGTTACCTTAAGAATCTGCATCGTGAAATCGAAATGCAGGCTGATTTGTTTGCGCCAACGCGTCCGGTACAACAGCTGCATTTGGGGGGCGGGACGCCGACCTATCTCAGCGACCAGCAGCTGCGCAAACTGCTACAGAAACTGGCAACGGCTTTCAGCTTCGCACCATTAGGAGAGCGCGAGTTTTCTATCGAAGTAGATCCGCGCACCGTCGACGCTTCCTCCATCGAGTTGCATGCTGAGCTGGGCTTCAATCGCCTTAGCCTTGGCGTGCAGGACTTCGACCCTGCCGTTCAGCGGGCTGTAAACCGTGTGCAAAGCGAAGCGCAAATTGCTGGTCTGTTAGCAGCTGCACGCAGCAATAATTTCAGATCCGTGTCATTCGACCTGATTTACGGCTTGCCGCTACAGACAGAGGAGAGCTTTGCCAAAACGCTGCAATCTGTCATCGAAATGCGACCCGATCGGATCGCGGTCTACAACTACGCGCATTTGCCAGCCCGTTTTAAAGGGCAGCGGATGATCGATGCGGACCAAATTCCAGCCCCGGCCGTAAAGCTGCGGTTATTGCAATTGACTATTCAGAAACTGCTGGCCGCCGGTTATTGCTATGTGGGCATGGATCACTTTGCGCTGCCCGAAGATGATCTGGTCAGGGCTCGCCGGTCGCGGACCCTGCAGAGAAACTTCCAGGGTTATTCAACACACCGGCACTGCGACCTCGTGGGTCTCGGTGTAAGCTCGATTTCAAAAATCGGAAACAGCTTCGCGCAGAATGCGACTACAACCATGGAGTATCAGGCACTCATTGAAAATGGTCGACTACCGATCCGTAGAGGCATCGCGATAGACGATGACGATCTAATTCGGGCTGACGTCATCCAAACCTTAATGTGTTATGACGAAGTAGTTTTCGCCGAATTCAATAGCCAATATTCGTTTTCATTTCGCGACTACTTCGCAACAGAGTTGGAAAGCCTCGCGCCGCATGTAGCAGACGGTCTGGTTGAGATGGATAATCACCGCATGCGCGTAACGCCATGCGGCCGCTTGCTAATGAGAAATATTGCGATGCAGTTTGACCGCCATCTTGATCACGACTCTGAAATCGAGCGCTTCTCAAAAGCGATTTAGCCAGCTTCGATTTAGACTGCCGCCAACCAGTTGTGATTGTCCGCGGCAACACCCTTTTGGATGTCCTGCAATGCAGCGCATAGTTTCGCAGTGTTCTTGCCAGGGCCTCCATCGCGAACAACAAACTCTTTGCCATGGTGTATGAGGCTGCCGACCGGTGACAAGGTTGCAGCCGTCCCCGAAAGGGCCGCCTCGTGCGTACTAATCAATTCCAGCAACTCGTCTACGGAAAAATTGCGTTCACTGACCTTGTAACCGTTGTCGGCCGCGAGTTTCAGTATCGAATCTCGTGTTATGCCGTGCAAAAAAGAAGAATCAAGTGGCTTGGTAATAACTTCGTTGTCACTGATCAGCAGGAAATTTGCTGCGCCCGTCTCCTGGACATTGCCATTCGGACAAAACAGCACCTGGTCGACGCCGAATTCTGCTTTCGCGTCCAGCGTCGGGCCAAGCGCCGCAGCATAATTGCCGCCGGTTTTGGTGCTACCGAGCTGGTCGGTTGTGCGTGCATGCTGATCGTCGATCAGCAGTTTCAGGGTTTTCGCGCCACCCGAAAAATAGTCACCAACCGGTGACGCGATGACAAATAGCAGTGCTTCGTCGGTAGGGCCAGCGGCGGCACCGATGTTTTCCAGCGTTCCTATCAGCGTTGGCCGCAGATACAAGGAGGCAGGCGGCTCCGGGATTTCGTCGACTACTTCGCCCACCAGATTGATGACCATATGTGCCAGCATGTCCACGTCCGGCACAGGCATACGCAAGGACTCGGCGCTCTTTTGCATCCTGGCAACATGATCGTCAAGTCGAAAAATTCGCGCCCTGCCGTCGTCCCAGCGATACGCCTTGAAGCCCTCAAAACAGGTGCTCGCGTAGTGAAAAACATGCGCTGCAGGGTGCATTGGGATCGGTCCCATCGGCAGCATCGCCGGCTTTTGCCAGGCGCCATCAACGAAGCTTACTGATACATATTTATCGCAAAAAACTGTGCCGAACTGTGCCATTACAAATTCTAATCTAGATTAAAAAAACGAGGTGCGTCACTTTGCATCAAAAGCTGGGCGGTGTACAGGCTGAAATGAGTTCGCAAGGTTCGTTACCGCTGTTGCGGAACTGATGCGGTTGGTCGCTACGGAAATAGTAAGCGTCACCGGCTGTTAAGACCGCTACCTGGTCGGCGACCGTGACCTCCAGCCGGCCGCTGAGTATCAGGCCGCACTCCTCGCCTTCGTGCGTAATTTCGTGTCGGCCGGTGCCGGCACCCGGCTGATAACACTCTTTCAGAAACTGAATCGCTTTGTTGTGCAGGCTGGCCCCAACCTGGCGAAACGACACGCCGCCGTCAGCGATCTCTGTCAGTTCGTCAGCCCTGAAGAATATCCGCTCGGCAAAGTCGACATCGTCCGCGAAGAACTCGCTCATGCTGATCGGGACTCCGTCCAGTACTTTTTTTAGCATGCTGACCGTTGGGTTTAGCTTGCCGGCTTCGATCTGCGAAATCGTAGCGTTCGCGACACCGGAAACCCTGGCCAACTGACGTTGTGAGACGCCCAACCGCGTTCGAATATCCCGCAATCGGCGGCCGATTTGTGTATCCATTGATAAAAACCCTAGCAGTGTTTACTAAAGTAAACATTTTGAACCGCGAGACAAGTAAAATCAATAGCTTACGTAGCGCTGCATAAGCAATTGTTTAACATAGCTGCTCGGAATACACTTGTTGCCCCTTTTCACCTGCCGGACTGCAAGACTATGACTGCCACTGCCCAGAAAACCGATGCTTACTGGATGCCTTACACAGCAAATCGCGATTTCAAAAAGAATCCGCGAATCATTACTGGCGCTTCAGGACACCACTACACAACCGACGACGGCCGAAC
>JBPCXZ010000182.1:0-2867 GCA_051008055.1 Woeseiaceae bacterium | reverse complement strand
TGACTTTCATCCACTAAGTAAGGAAAGGTGTAACCAAACTCATTGATCTCATCCTGCATTTTCTCCGGCGTGTCGCCGCTGTAGTTCGCAAAATCATTTGAGTTAATCGCAACCATCTCGACCCCCCGCGCCGAGTATTCGCGAGCAAAATCAGCCAGACCCTCGCGAATAAGTTTTACGAACGGGCAGTGATTACAGATAAATGCGACGACAAGTCCTGCATTGCCCTCGAAATCGGCAAGACGGACCTGGCTGCCGGACGGCGTGGGTAACTCAAATTCGGGGGCTGCTGTACCCAACTCGAGCATCGTAGATTCGGTGGCGGCCAACAATTATCTCCTTTGCAATTGCTACGCAGTTCTACAAACGCCCCATCAAACTACCAAGCATGTTATCCAGCCCACCAGCATCGGGCAGAGCGCCGTCCGGGCTTAGCTTATCAACAACCTGTGGCAAGATGCTTGCCAACAAGCTGCTTGCCTCACCGCCGCTGACGCCGGCCTGTTCCGCAAACTTCGAGATCGTATCCGAGCCGAGCGCCGACTCGAGCTGCTCGGGTGCAACACTGGCGTTCTCGCCGTTACCGAGCCACGAACCAACCGCGTCGCCCAATCCACCGGACTGCAGAGAGCCAACCAGATCGGTTAAGCCAGCTCCGTCTTTAGAGCTAAAGAAGTCCATAGCGACTTTGGCGAGCTCGGGGTTCTCCGTTGCAAACTTAGCAACGTCACCGAGCATTTCTGGGTTCTTGAGTAGCGTATCGAGCATTCCCATTTATTCTTCTCCTAGATTTGTGTTGGGCTCTGAACACATTAAGCTAACTCGGGTAGTCACGCTATCTCTTTGTTGCAATATATGGTTTTTTACCGCCAAGACAAAGAATAGTTGCGCGCCGCGCCGATGGTTTTTGATACTCTGCGAACAGACTAAATTAGCAACCGAGTACCTATGACGGAGTACGAGTACGCCACGCTTTTTTTTCAGGTTGCGGAAACAGCGCACGCTGCGATCGCAAATTTTCTGACCATAGTGTTTGCGATGATTGTTGTGAGCTATCTCGCTGCCGACAAAATAGATCGCTACGCAACTGGTCTGTTGCTCAGCGCTTACACGCTTTTTTCATTAGGGCTCGCGTTTGAAATTTTCAACATCTATCGCGACCTGAGCAACCTTGGCTGGGAGCTTGCAAAATACCAGGACGCAAACCCGATGGCGTATACCTGGCTTGGCATGGCCTCTGACCTCGAGAACGGACCCAACGCGGTCATTCCAACAGTAATCTCGACCGTATGCATTATTGCTTACTTGGGTTCGATGATGTTTTTCGTTCGGATGCGCAAAGCTAAAGATTCTGCTGCCAAATCTGACTCAATAGGAAAGACATCATGACCGAGAATCTGCACTATATCTCCGCCACCGAAGCACTCGAGAAGTTTCGTAGCCGTGAGCTATCACCGGTTGACCTGATGCAAGCGGTCATCGAGCAGTCTGAAGTTTGGGAACCACAGATCAACGCGTTCAGTCATCGCTTCTTTGAGCAAGCTCTGGAAGAAGCCAAGGCATCCGAAGCGCGCTACGCCAGCGGCGAGCCAATGGGCGTGCTCGACGGACTTCCGGTGGCCATCAAAGATGAAGTCGAGGTTAAAGGACAACCGGTCACGGAAGGGTCGCTGCTGTACAAGGATCGCATGGGTGAAGAGGACGCGGTGCTGGTATCGCGGCTGCGCGATGCTGGTGCGATTTTTCATGCGCGCACGACCTGTCCTGAGTTTTGCACACTATTCAATACGCAGACTCGGCTATTTGGCATCACTCGTAACCCGTACAACCTCAACATTACTCCGGGTGGATCTTCCGGCGGCTCTGGCGCGGCGTTAGCCGCTGGCACTGCAACGCTTGCGACAGGTTCGGATATTGGTGGCTCTATTCGCTTTCCTGCGTCACAGTGTGGTCTGGTCGGCTTCAAGCCGCCCTTTGGCCGAGTTCCCGAGAACATCGAACCGTTTAACCTGGAGGTCTATTGCGCCAACGGCCCGATGGCGCGAACAGTGGCCGACACTGCTCTGATGCAAAATGTCATCAGCGGCGCAGACCCGCAGGACGCCGCATCAACGCTACCGAAGGTTGATATCCCGTTAGATTTCGAAGGTGACCTGAAAGGGACGCGCATCGCGTACACGATGAACTTCGACTACCTCGAGATTGACGATGACATTGTTCGCAATACGAATGACGCGATTGAACGATTGCGCAGCCTGGGTGCTGAAGTCGTAGAAGTGAATCTGAATTTTCCAGATGGCATTGAAGACGCGTACAACGCGCACATGGACCCCTTCTTTTTTGCGATGTTGGCGGAAAAGCTGGACAAACACGGCGACGAGATGTGCGACTACAACATTAAACTGACCAGAGACGCGATGGCGCGACTCGAAGACAGGGGCGCATTCTTCAGGGGCGCCGTTGTTGAATCGAAAATGTACGCGAGCTTCGGCCAGTTAATGACCGAGTTCGACGTTTTGGTCTGCCCTACTGTGATGAGCAATACCTTGGCGGCGGGCTTTAATCCGGCGATTGAAGACTACGTGATCAACGGCAAAGTTCTGGACTATGACCTCCAATTCTCAACCTGCCATATCTTCAACATGATGGGGCGCTGTCCGGCGATCTCCGTACCGTCAGGCATTGGCGATAACGGCGTGCCGACCGGCCTGCACATTATCTCTAAGGCCTACGACGACATTGCTGTGTTTCGAGTCGCCGCCGCATTTGAAAAGACCTGGGACAGGCCGTTTTTACCTGCAGCGCCTGCATAGACAAGAAGTGGCGCGCCCGACAGGATTCGAACCTGTGACCCCTGCCTTCGGAGG
>JBPCXZ010000181.1:0-6988 GCA_051008055.1 Woeseiaceae bacterium | reverse complement strand
CCGGCCAAAGTGCAGTCCGCGTTGCTCGAAGCCATGGAAGAACGTCAAATTACAGTCGGCGACCGCAGCTATGCGCTCGATGACCTGTTCATGGTCATGGCAACCCAAAACCCGATCGAGCAGGAAGGTACCTATCCGCTGCCAGAGGCGCAGCTGGATCGCTTCCTGTTGCACGTTGAAGTTGGCTATCCGTCAATCGAAGACGAGCGCCGAATTCTGGTGTTGAATCGAGATGAGGCTAAATCGGGCGAACGCGATGCGTTCCAGCCGCCGGAGTTGTTGTCGATTGAATCCATTATGGCGGGCCGCCAGGAAATCCTGGGGCTGCATCTCGCACCGGAACTGGAGGAGTACATCGTCAATATTGTTACGACGACGCGTAACCCCGGCGCTGTCGACGAGTCGCTCGAAGGGCAGGTTCTGTACGGCGCCAGTCCGCGGGCGAGTATGGGTATCGACCGCGCCGCACGCGCGCATGCCTGGCTCGCCGGTCGCGACTTCGTTGGACCGGAGGACATTCAGTCGATCGCGTCAGATGTGCTGCGACACCGTATCGTATTGAGTTTCGAGGCAGAGGCCGACGGCGTGGATACCAACTCGGTGATCCAGCGCATTCTTGACGGCGTCGGAGTGCCGTAGAGCGCCGGAGATTATTTTTGCCGCGCCTTGATCACATACCCGACAACGCTTCACCGGTGAGTGTTAGCCAGGCTGGACTGATTCGATTGAATGGTCCGGCACGGGCGATTGCACTTGACGTGCTGCGCGTCAATTCGCTGCAGACTGGTGCCTACGTGTCGCACTTTCGCGGTCGCGGCATGGAGTTTGATGAATCTCGTCCGTACCAGCCAGGTGACGATCCGCGCAGCATCGACTGGCGCGTCACGGCGCGCAGTACCACCGCATACACTAAGTTGTTCCGCGAAGAACGCGAACGACCAGTACTGGTCATGGTCGACCTCCGTGCCAGCATGCACTTCGCGACGCAGGGATGTTTCAAGTCAGTCAATGCCAGTCGCGCTGCGGCACTTCTGTCATGGGCCGCGCATCATCGTGGTGATCGTCTCGGTGGTCTGATCTTCGGTGACACGACACACCGCGAACTCAAACCGAAACTCGGTCGCCAGGCCGCACTTCGCTTCGTGCACCAGTTGGCGGAGCATCCTGACTGGCAGACGCAGGAGCGTCTTGATGGGGATGACGGCGAGGCGCAGTTGACGCAGGCCATGTCGGCACTGCGCCGCGTCGCCAGGCCTGGCAGCCTGGTGGTGATTCTCAGCGACTTCCAGGGTTTTAGTCGGGCGGCGAAGTCCTATCTGTCCAGTGTTGCGCGGCATAATGAAGTGTTGGCGCTGTTTCTGAATGATCCAATTGAACGGGCATTGCCGCCGCCGGGTCGCTACCGACTGGTGACCGGGGATAACGAAATGGCGATTGATACGTTCACGAAAGCCGCGCGGCAGGACTACGCGAACGCGTTTGCCGCTCGCAGCCACGAACTCGAAGTGTTTTGTCACCGCTATGGCGTGCATTTGTTGCCGCTGTCGACCCAAGATGATCCAGTGGCCGCATTGCAAACCGCACTTGGCCGGAGGAATCGTTAGCGATGGATCCGGAACAGATTCCATTGCGCGACCTGCACCTGCCGGATGCCATCGGCTGGTGGCCGCTGGCGCCGGGCTGGTGGGTGGTGATCGCTCTGGCCGTCATCGGCATCGTGTTCCTGATTCGTGCCTGGCTAAGAGCCCGCTCGAGAAGCGCGGCGCGACGCTTCGCCCTGCGGCAACTAGACAAGATCGTCAGTCAATATGAAGAACGTAAGAATCCGGTTGCGTTTGGTGCAGATCTGTCCGAACTGTTACGTCGCACCATGCTGGCATACGCACCGCGACTGGATGTTGCCGGCCTGACTGGTGAGGCCTGGTTGCAGTGTCTGGACTCAGGTTTGGCACAACCGGTATTCAGCGATGGGCCCGGGCGGCAGATATTGGAATTACCGTATCGTCGGCCGGACGCGGAGATAGCCGTCGCTGATCTCGACCAGCTGGTCGCTGCGGTGCGCCATCGAGTTGCGACACCGCCCGGAGCGGCAAACTAATGTGGTCGCTAGCCTGGCCATGGGCGCTGCTTGCACTGCCGCTGCCATTCCTGGTCAATCGCTTTGTTCCTGAGACATCCAGTTTGCAGGATGCCGGACTGAAGGTACCGAGCTTAGGTGGGTTTGCCGTGCTTGCTGATCGATCACAGGCGGAGCAATTGCTGAGCTGGCGCATGTGGATCGCAATCATTGCGTGGATCCTTCTGATCGTCGCGGCGGCCCGACCCGAGCGTATCGGGGACGAGCTCGACGTGCCGGTCTCCGGCCGTAACCTGATGCTGGCGGTCGACCTGTCAGGCAGCATGGATCAGAAAGATTTCGAGCTCGGAGCACACCGCGTGGACAGGCTGACAGCAACCAAAGCCGTGGCGAGCGATTTCATCAGCCGGCGCGAAGGCGATCGCATCGGGCTGATTTTGTTCGGCGAGCGTGCCTACCTGCAGGTTCCACTGACCCTCGATCGCGAAACGGTCAAAGTTCTGTTGCTCGAAGCATTTATCGGGCTGGCCGGTGAGAAGACGGCGATCGGCGACGCGATAACACTAGCGGTCAAACGAATTCACGATCTGGAAGAGGATCCTGGCGAGCAGGTACTGGTGTTACTGACCGATGGCGCGAACACAGCCGGCGAAGTTCAGCCTCTGAAAGCGGCTGAGCTTGCACAACAAGTCGGATTGAGGATTTACACAATTGGTATCGGCGCTGAACAACTGGAAGTGTCGTCGCTAATCGGTGGTGCGCGCAGCATTAATCCTTCCGCGGATCTCGACGAAGAGACGCTGACCAGCATTGCGGAAATGACAGGCGGTCGGTATTTCCGCGCCAAGGACACGGCCACTTTGCAGGACATTTACCGCCTGGTTGACGAACTGGAGCCGGTGGAAGAGCCGGAAGCTGGTTTTCGACCGGTCAAGTCACTTTATTATGTGCCGCTGACCGGCGCATTTGCTTTGGCTGCATTACTTTGCCTGAGCAACCTATTGCAAAGCCTGCTTCTGAGACGGCGCGCAAGTGGAGTCCAACCCGATGCTGGCTGACTTTCACTTTCTGCGCCCTGAATGGTTGTGGGCTATACCATTTGTGATTCTCGCGACGGTGTTACTGGCCTACCGGCGCCTCGGTGCCGGCAATTGGAAGAATGTTGTATCGCCGAATCTTGCGCCTTACGTATTGTCGCGTTCGGCCAATAAGCAGGGCACGTATCGCTGGTGGCTGTTGGGCCTTGTTGGTGTGCTGGGAGTCGTCGCGCTAGCGGGGCCGGCGTGGCAACGAATCGACCAGCCTGTGTTCAGATCCGACCAGGCACTTGTCATTGCGCTGGACATGTCGCGCTCAATGGACGCACAGGACATCGCGCCAAGTCGATTGTTGCGTGCTCGATTGAAGATCCTGGATATTCTTGAACGGCGGGTTGGTGGCCAGACAGCCCTGGTAGTCTATTCGTCTAACGCATACACCGTGACGCCGCTGACGACCGATGCCGACACAATCGCCGCACTGGTCAACAGCCTGAGCACAGACATTATGCCTAGTCGAGGCAGCTACCCGGTAGCGGCAATCAGGAAGGGGCAGCAACTGCTCGAGAACGCCGGTGCGACTTTCGGTGAAATCCTGTTGATAACCGACGGCGGCACGTCACCGGCGGTAACGCGGGCGGCGGAGGATTTAAAAGAATTTGGCTACACGCTCTCGATACTGGCAGTAGGCACGCGCGATGGTGCCCCGATTCCGCAACAGAATGGCGGTTTCGTTACCGATCAGTCTGGCAATATTGCGGTTCCCAAGCTGGAAGCGTCGCCGCTACGCAAGCTGGCTGCAGCTGGTGGCGGCCAGTTCTCTCTGCTGACGACAGACGATCGGGACATCGATCTGTTGTTGTCAGGAGAAGTCGCCGCACGTCAAGCGTCCAGCGATTCGCTGGCAACCGATCGCTGGCGCGAAGAAGGCCCATGGATTTTGTTGCTGCTGGTGCCGCTGGCCGCATTGGCATTTCGCCGTGGTTGGATAATCTGCGTAGTTTTTCTGGTCATGCCGCTGTCTGAACCGGCGCAGGCCGGTGTGTGGGATGACCTTTGGTATACGAAAGACCAGCAAGGGCAGCGTATGCTCGAAGAGGGCGCGGCGCCGGAAGCAGCGGAATTATTTAAAGATCCGGAATGGCGAGCGGTTGCTAAGTACCGTTCACAGTACTACGCGATGAGCGCCGCAGACTTCGCAGAACGGGACGATGCGCGAAGTCTGTACAACCTCGGTAACTCGTTGGCGAAACAAGGCGAATTTGAGTCCGCGATTGATGCGTACGATCAAGCCCTGGAGATGGATCCGGAGAATGCCGACGCACAATATAATCGCGATCTGCTGGCAGATCTGATGGAGCAGCAACAGCAACAACAGGATGGCGAGCAACAGGAATCGTCAGAACAGCAGGGCGAAGGCGAAGAATCGGAAAGCGACAGCGAGTCTGAACAAGACGGTGAGTCACAGGAAGGTGAGGGTGAGCAACAGGAAGGCGACCCATCGCAACGCGAAGACGAAATGAGCGACGAAGAGCTAGAGGCGATGCAGGAAGAACTGCAACGCGCCGCCGAGGAAGCAGAGCAAGAACAGCAAGAAGAGCTGGAGCAGATGACGGCGGAGGAACTCGCCGCCATGCGCGCGCAGCAAGAACAGGAGCAGGCCATGGAACAGTGGCTACGCCGCATCCCGAACGATCCGGGTTCATTGCTGCGCAACAAATTCAGATATCAATATCAAAAAACCGGCAAGGACCAGGATGGCAATAACACCTGGCCCGATGACGAGGTACAGCCGTGGTAAACGTACGACTAATTCTCCTATTCACCTTGTTGTTATCTGTGCAGGCAATGGCAGGTGTAACAGCCAGCATTGATCGCGCCGATATCGAATTGAATGAGTCGTTTACGCTCGAGATAACCAGCGATTCAAACATCGAGATGCAGCCCGATATAGCGGTGCTCGAAAACGATTTTCACGTCGGCCAGTCGAATCAGCTGAGTAATACGACCATCATGAACGGCCAGATTCGCCGCAGCAAAACATGGTCGTACGTACTGATGCCGAAGCGGGCAGGCCAGATCGTCATTCCGGCGATAAGCGTTGGCGGAGAAAGCAGTAATCCATTGATCGTTGATGTCACCGCACCAACCTATTCGCCGCCGGGCGAGGCCGAGGTCTTCATTACGACGGAAGTCGATTTTGAGGAAAGTTATGTGCAGGCACAGATTCTTCTAACCACCAAGATCTATCGTGCTGTTGCAGTTCGACAGCCGGCGCTGCGCAACTCGATTGTCACCGGTGCAGAGGTCCTGGTTGAACTCGCGGGAGACGATCGGAATTATGAGGCCGTAATCAACGGTACCCCTTACAGCGTTCTCGAGCGCGTCCATGCGATTTATCCGCAGGAAAGTGGGGAGATCGAGTTATCGCCGGCCCGGTTTGAAGCACGCGTGTTGCGCAATGGTCGCATAACCGGTCGCAAGGTCTACGAATCTGAGTCGCTGACGGTGACGGTCCTGCCGACACCGCCACCACCGGTGGATTATCCGGATGCTGTCTGGTTACCGGCCCGGGATCTGCAGCTGACGGAAGACTGGTCGCGGGACAATAGCGAGGTAAAAGCTGGCGAACCGCTGACGCGGCACGTCACGGTAGGAGCGCTTGGCCAGCTCGAAACACAGATACCGGTGATCGATCCGCCATCAGCTGAAGGTATGAATGTTTACCCGGACAAGCCGGAACTCGGACGCATTATCGAGCCAGGCGGTATTCGCGGTGTGCGTAAGGACCAGTATGCGTTGATCGGGGTCGCCCCAGGTACTGTCGTATTACCTGCGTTGGAGTTGCCCTGGTGGAATGTTGGCACAGGCGAGTGGGAAGTCGCGACCTTGCCTGAACGAACCATCGAAGTGTTGTCCTCCGGCGAAGCACCCGTAGCTACGCAGTCGGAGCCGCAACAGTCCGCCGGGACTGGCGAGCCGGTCACGGTGACTGTGCATAGTGAACTTTGGCGTCGTGTCAGCGAGATCCTGGCTGCGCTGCTTGTTATTACACTGTTCTCCTGGTGGTGGTCGGCACGGCCGAAGCGAGCGCCGCGCGAACCGGCGCCGGTGCCGATTCATAAGCAGCAGGCGAAGTTTCTTAAGTCAGCACGGAAAGCCGCACTGGCAGCAGACGCAGCAACTGTTCGCGGCGCGTTGATCGAATGGGCGTCTTTGCAGTGGCCGGAGGATGCGCCACGCAGTATTGGCAACATCGCGCTCCGTGTGGCTGCGCCGCTGTCCGACGAATTGCTGGCTTTGTCGAGACTGAGCTATGGCCCAGAGACTCAGGAATGGAACGGTGCCGCCCTGGCCAAAGCGTTGCGCTCATTCGCGGTACTACGGGATGACGCTTCCGAGTCTGAAGAAATACTGCCGCCGTTAATGCCGGCTACCAATGACCGGAACTAGGCATTGACGCCCATGGTTCCTGCTCGGGCAGGTCTTCGCCTTTTTGCAGCAACTCAATCGAAATATTGTCCGGAGAACGCACAAAGGCCATGTGGCCGTCGCGTGGCGGACGATTGATCGTTACGCCACTATCCATCAAGCGCTGGCATAGCGCGTATATATCATCGACTTCGTAGGCGAGGTGTCCGAAATTGCGGCCTTCGTCGTAATCTTCCGGATCCCAGTTCCAGGTCAGCTCGACTTGGGCTGCCTCGTCTCCAGGCGCGGCGAGAAACACAAGGGTGAATCGGCCTTGTTCGCTTTCATATCGCTTTAGCTCGACCAACCCCAGCTTGTTGCAGTAAAAATCGAGCGATTCGTCAATGTCCTTAACCCGGACCATGGTATGCAGGTATTTCATCGCTACAATGGAACACATGAA
>JBPCXZ010000180.1:0-13072 GCA_051008055.1 Woeseiaceae bacterium | reverse complement strand
GATGCCTGCGTGCCGCTGGATTCACCGTGACCGACTCGTTTGATGGTGTGACGTATGCCACGCGATAGCGCCATACCGGCCACTAAAATTAACAGGACGCGAAGAATATCGCCGCCGGTCACTGGTGCTTCACCGATCGAGAATAATGTGACGTCAGCCAGGCCGGTCGTACGTATGTAGGCCGTCTTAATGCCGAGCTTGATATTGGTCAGCATAGATCCAAAGGCGCCGGTATGTTCCGCTGCAGCGCGGTCTACGGCCGAGATAATCAGTCGCATGTCTTCAGTCGCGGCATCGAGCGCAACAATACTGGTCAGAGTTGCCTGCGCCGTGCCAGAGCGCTGATCGAGGAGTCGCAGCGACGCACGATTCAAATCGTCACGACTGGTGCCTTGCACGGCCAGCAGTTCTTCTTCTGTTGCCTGGCGCCATTCAGGTATTCGCGCGTCAACGTCGCGCAGAAATTCTCGCCAATTCAGCAGCTGATTGGTCAACGGCTCAATATTCGCACCCGGATCGAGCTGCAGTTTGACCCACCATCGCTTTGCGGATGCTTGTGCAAGGGCAATCTCGGCCTGGGCAAGATTTACCTCTGCTTCGAGCCTGCGCTCCTGGACCAGCCGTTGCTGTGAGCGACCTTCGGCCGAATCTAAATCAAGACTAACCGCGGCAAGCTCTGCTTCGCGTAGTCTGTCGACTGCTGCATCCACGGCTGCTCTGCTTTCCGCTACCTTCTCAACCAGGACGGCAAGTCCTTCGGCATCGAGTGTCGTTTCAAGTCGTTGCTTCGCAAGTTCCACGCGCTCGGCGAGCGCGTCTGCGTACACGTTGGCATGCTCAAAGCGCATGGTCAGGATTTCCAGGCGGCGCTCTGAAATCGCCTGCGCTGACCTTGCCTGCAGCAGCCGCAGACCCGCCAGCCAGCGCTCGTCGCCGGCTTCTGCGCCAACGTAAGTGCCGAACGCCGTGTCACGTCGCCGGGTCGCGCCGACCAGAATCCGTTCCTCGCGCTCGACCTCTACCTGTTCCTCCGCCGCGCTCGCCTGAGCGTCTCTTGAGTCACGCGCCAACTTCAATAACTGGTCAATTCCGTAAGACATATTGGCCGTATCGAGATCTTTTGCCGATATATCAGGGTTTTCAAGCAGTGCGATGTAGGCGGAGATGTTGTCGCGAACGGCTTGCAGTAGCGAATTCGCGAGCTCTTCGTTCTGCGGCGACAGATCGACCAGCTGCTCTTCTATAGCAGCAAAAAAAGCCTCTGAACGTGCTTTGGCCTCGGACTGCGGCACGTCGAAGAAGCCCCAGCCGGTCGATTGCAATGAATTAAGGTCAGGAAGCTGGGCTGGCGCCGGTTCCTCGACGTCCTGTGAGACGGCATTTCCAGCAGCAAGAATGCATAGCAGGAACACTGCGCGGCGAATCCATTGCATGTGTTTCATGTGTGCTCTTTCAATGTCCTGGAGGGAGTATAAAGCAATCCAGGTTAACCGGCGCGTCGTTGTCGGCGCCGTTTTGGCTGCTGCCCGCCACGTTGGTTTTTGGCTTTCTTATTACGATTGTCGGATGCACGATTGCCTCGCCCTTGCTGCAAAGGTTCGGCCTTGATTCGCTGATCTGGCTCGAAGCCTTTCACAACTTTTTTCTCGATCTCGGAACCCAGAAGTTTCTCGATGTCCTTGAGTAGGCCCAGCTCGTCAACACAGACGAGTGAAACTGCATGGCCCTTCTGTCCGGCACGCGCGGTTCGACCGATCCGGTGAACATAGTCCTCCGGCACAAACGGTAATTCGTAGTTCACGACATGCGGTAACTTGTCGATATCGAGACCTCGCGCGGCGATATCCGTAGCGACGAGGACGCGGACTTTATTTGCCTTGAAGTCGGCCAGTGCCCGGGTGCGGGCACCCTGCGACTTATTGCCGTGAATGGCCGCCGATTCAACGCCATCGCCTGCAAGCTGCTCGGCCAGTCGATTTGCGCCGCGCTTGGTACGTGTAAACACCAAAACCTGGCGCCAATCCTCTTTGCGAATACGTTCTGACAATAATTGTCGTTTGCGTCGCTTGTCGACGGGGTGTACTTCCTGTTTGACCAGGTCGGCCGGTTTGTTGCGTTGCGCGACTTCGATTTCAATCGGCGAATCGAGCAGGTCGTTCGCCAGCCGTCGAATGTCGTTAGAGAAAGTTGCTGAGAACAACAGATTCTGGCGTTCGGCGGGCAGGGCTTTGATGACCTTTCGGATATCGCGAATGAAGCCCATGTCGAGCATGCGATCGGCTTCGTCGAGTACCAGAAACTCTACCTTCGACAGGTCGATGGTTCCCTGTTGCATGTGGTCCAGCAAGCGACCCGGGGTGGCGACAACAATATCGACACCTTTGCGTAACTTGGCGATCTGGGTATTGATATTGACACCACCGAATATAACGGCGGTGCGAAACGGCAGGTGGCTGCCATAGTCTCTTACGCTTTCCGCAACCTGTGCTGCCAGTTCGCGAGTGGGTGTAAGAACCAGGGCGCGAATACTGCGTCGATTTCTGTCCGATTGCTGCAGTCGCTGCAACATCGGCAAGGTAAAGCCAGCCGTTTTGCCGGTACCCGTCTGGGCTCCGGCTAATACGTCACGACCTTCTAATATAAGCGGGATTGACTGCTGCTGGATCGGGGTTGCCTCTTGGTAACCCTTTTCATCGACCGCACGCAGCAATTCGGCCGTCAGGCCGAGCTGATTAAATAACATTTGATTTGTAACTCCAGGCGCCTGACTCGAGGGCAGCGTTTGCTGCGCAAGATTCGGTCCAGGCTTGTGTTCTAAGGTGCTCTGGCGACCGCAAAATCGCGGTGCAGAGTGTGTGGTGCAGACCGAAGTGCACCAGGACGCCGCGGACTATAGCAGGTTCTGGCGCGATTGAAAGGGTCTGTGGCGCACCTGTAACTGACTGGCCGTTATGTCCCATGGAATCAACGGTATACTGAGTGCCGTGCAGCCAGCGAGAGTGCCGTGAGACCTGAAACGATTGCCATATTGACGATTTTCCTGTCCTTTGCATTCGCGGAATTTCTGCGTACCAACCTCTTTCACAAACCACGGCAACGTCGTAAGGATGGCGTGGTTGAAATTATCAGCACCTCGACGCTGGTGTTGCTGACACAACCGCTGGTTATATTCGCCGGTGGTTTAACGGCAGCGACTATTGCGCCTGAGTCTCGCGATGCTTTGATAGGTCTACCGGTTATTGCTCAGGTTGGAATGTTCCTGATTTTCGACGACATGATGCAGTACTGGCAGCATCGTATTACACACAATGTAAAGTGGCTGTACGAGCTGCATCGCCCGCATCACGATGCTGAATATATGAGTATCCGCATCGTGTACCGCAACAATATTTTCTACTATTTATTTATGCCTGGTCTGTGGTTCTCCGGCGCACTGATCTATCTCGGGCTGGGCAAGGTCTACGCGTTTTATATCGTCTTCAAGCTGCTTGTCATTTGTGCAGCACATTCGGATGTTCGTTGGGATAAGCCTTTGTATAAGATAAAATGGTTGTCTCCTGTCATGTGGCTTGTCGAACGTACAATTTCTACGCCAGCGACCCATTGGGCTCATCATGGCAAACATCTGGATGACGGCGTGACGAACTACAAGGGAAACTACGGCAATTTATTGTTCTTCTGGGACGTGCTTTTTGGCACGGCCAAGATTACAAGACGTTATCCAGAGCTGGTCGGCGTCGAGAACCTGGAACCTGTTAGTGCCCAGCATCAGCTGCTGTGGCCGATAGTACGCGACCGCTAAGTTTCGATGTTTGAATTTCTTGCAGGCTTCTACGCCAAGAGCCCCTCTGTCGCGCCGCGAAATCCGGACGATCCGGACGTACAACGCGAGCTTCGGCGTCGCAAGTGGTCGGTCTTTTTAGCAATTACGTTTGGCTACGGGTTTTATTACGTTTGTCGATTGAGCTTTAGTGTTGCCAAAAAGTCGATGGCCGATGCCGGCATTTTCGATGCCGCAGAGCTGGGAATGATCGGCTCAGCCGTGTTTTTTGCATATGCGTTCGGCAAACTGGCGAACGGGGTGCTTGCCGATCGGGTCAATACACGGCGGTTCATGGCAACGGGTTTGTTCGTTTCCGCGGTCATAAATCTGACGCTCGGGTTTTCAACTGCATTCACTGTGTTTCTGGTCCTGTGGGCACTGAATGGCTGGTTTCAATCGTTCGGTGCGGCGTCCAGCGTGGTCTCGATAACGCATTGGTACGATGGCAAAGAGCGCGGTACTTTCTACGGAATGTGGGCCAGCAGCCACAATATTGGTGAAGCAATCACCTTCATCGGTACCGCCGTAGTGATTAGTACGTTCGGCTGGATGTGGGGTTTTCGCGTTGCCGGACTGCTCTGCATTGTCATGGCCATATTTATCTGGCGATTCTTGTATGAACGGCCAGAGGTGTACGGCTTGCCGAGCGCGATTCGCGAGCCGGATTCGACGGCCCATCAGTCTGTCGGTGAAAAGCAATGGGCGGTGTTCAAGAATCCGGCGGTCTGGATATTGGGCCTTTCCAGCGCCAGCTTTTACGTGACTCGTTACGCGATCAATAGTTGGGGCGTATTTTTCCTGGAGGCGGAGAAAGGCTATAGCTTGATAACGGCCGGTCAAATCGTCGCTGCCAATGCCGTGGCAGGAATTTTTGCAACCTTCTTTTCTGGCATTCTTTCCGACAAGTTTTTCGGCGGCCGGCGAAATTTACCGGCACTGGTATTCGGAATAATTTTCGTGATTGGGACTGCGTGGTTTGTGCTTGGGCCAGCAAATATCTATGCCGATTACGCAGCAATGGTTTTGTTCGGACTCGGCGTAGGTGCGTTGATGGTCTATCTCGGTGGTCTGATGGCGGTGGACATATGTTCGAAAGACGCATCTGGCGCGGCGCTTGGCGCGATCGGTGTCGCCAGTTATATCGGTGCCGGAGTTCAGGACATCATTAGTGGCCAATTGATCAATGATGCAGCGGTCGTTGTGAACGGTGAAACTATCTACAATTTCGATGCGGCTGGCATGATGTGGATTGGCTCTTCGATCGTATCAATGATTCTGGCGTTGTTTGTCTGGAACGCCAAATCACCGGATTGATTTATGAGTAAGCCAATTCTTCTATTCGACCTTGGCGGGGTTCTCGTAGACCTGGCGAAGCCGGCGGAGGCGATCGGTCTTGATATGACTGAAGAAGAGTTCTGGGGCACCTGGCTGACCTCTCCGCTGGTGCGAAGCTTTGAGACCGGCCAGCTATCGACCGCAGAGTTCGTGTCGCAGCTTGGCGCAGAATTCGGATTTGATGACGCAGCAGAATTTGATCGTGCGTTGCGTCGCTGGCATCTCCCGATGTTCAGCGGTGCGGAAAAAGCGTTACGATCGCTGACGGAATCGCATACCGTCGCGCTCCTGTCGAACACCAACGAAATTCACTGGAATCATGTTGATGCACAAACCGATGTCTTCGGCAATTTTGCGAAACTGTTTCTGTCCTACGAAACGGGCAACGCGAAGCCGTCTGCGGCTGCATTTCATGACGTGGTGCAACATTTCGACTGCGAGCCTGGGCAAATTATCTTCTTCGATGATAACGAAGCCAATATTGTGGCCGCTCGGCAGGAGGGCCTGAATGCCGTACATGCACAGGGATGGTCAAATGTTGAGTTTCAGGTCGAGCGGGTGCTGTAGCCATGACGGGTAAGAATCTTGATGCGGAAATAGCCATTGTCGGTGCCGGTGCTGCGGGACTGGCTGCGGCGCAGGCGTTGCAGGCACGTGATCGTGACTTCATCTTGCTGGAAGCATCACATCGAATTGGTGGTCGTGCGTATACCGAGCAGCTGACACCCGATATTCCGTTCGATCTGGGTGCTCACTGGATTCATTCCGATGAGTTGAATCCCTTCATGACGATCGCAGCTGAGTGTGGAGCGGACCTGGAGAAGGATGATAAGGACTATGTCCTGGCCGACTACTTCGAAGACGGTCAATGGCTGCCAGATTCAGCCTACACAGAACTCAGCCAGTACGTAGAACAGCAATGGGACGCGGTCGGGAAAGCGGCTGAACTGAGCGACGAGTTGTCTGTGTTTGACGTTATAGATAATGACAGTCGTTGGGCACCGTATTTTCATCTGTTCTTCAGCCAGGACCAGACTCATGATGTCGATGAAGTTTCGACACGTGACGTCGCCAGCTATGTCAGAGGCGGTTTCGATTATGCGGTTAGAAGTGGCTTCGGTAATTTGCTCACCAAGTTTGGCGCGGGTTTGCCCGTATCGTTGAATACTGCTGTGCAGGCGATCGACTATTCCGGCCCGCATGTCCGGCTGAAAACGACGAAAGGGGAGCTACGCGTCGCCAAAGTCATCCTCACTGTTTCTACTGGAATTCTGGCAAGCCAGCGGATTAAGTTCGAACCGGCACTGCCTGACTGGAAGCTGGAGGCGATTCGCGGCCTGCCATTGGGCAGTTGCACGCGTGTTGGACTGACATTCGAGGAGTCTTTTCTCGACGAGCTGTCTGAGGACTTTACGGTCAGGGTTGGCGATGATGAGCCGTCACATTTTCGCAATCGACCTTGCGGCTACCAGTGTCTCGAGTTTGTAACTGGCGGTCGATTGGCCGCATGGATGGAAAAGTCCGGTGAGAGCGCGACGATAGATTACGTACTCGGCCGGCTACGACAAATCGTTGGCAACAAGCAGCCGATGACGATTTCGCGGCGGATCATCTCGGCATGGTCTAATGATGCCTGGACGCTGGGTTCTTATAGTTGCGCGGCACCTGCCTCGCAGCATCAGCGTGCGCGCCTTGCAGAGGCGCTGGACGAAAAGATCTATTTCGCGGGCGAAGCTACGTCTGAGAAATTCTTTGCGACGGTTCATGGCGCCTATTTTTCAGCGATGGACGTTGTGCATGCCGTGTAACAACGGTGCATGATTGTGGGTATCTGCTAACCTGTCTAAATATTGCGATAGCTCAATACAATAAAACGATTTCCAAATCGGAGAGGGAAATATGTCTATCAGAAATACAGTCGTAGCCGCTGTTGGAATGCTGCTGCTCGCGGCATGCAGCTCAGAGCCCGAGGCGCCTTTGGTGTCAGGCGTTGATCTGGATGCCCTTGATAGGGACACACGACCACAGGATGACTTCTACCAGTTCGTTAACGGCGGCTGGCTGGATAGCACTGAGATTCCTGATATTTACTCGGGCTACACGGTGTATCACCAGGTGCGGGAAAAAGTTGATCTTGATCTACGTGAAATTATCGACGCCGCCGCGGCCACTCCTGGGCCGCAGGGCAGCCAGTCGCAACAGATAGGTGATCTTTACAATGCCTGGATGGATGCCGAGACGATTAACGAGAATACGATTCATCCTGCCTTCGACGAGTTGGACGGATTGCAGTCGATCGAGTCGGTTGAGTCGCTGGCCGCGACTATGGCGGGCTTGTACAGGAAGGGCGTCGAAGTGCCTTACGAGCTGTATATATATGCCGACAAGGGTGATTCATCTCGCTACGCGGTTTACTTCGAACAGTCCGGCATTACGATGCCGAATCGTGATTACTACATTGAACTGGAGAACGAGAACTTTGCTGAGGCTCGAGCCGGATTGGTGCCGTACATAGCGAGCATGCTGGATCAAGCTGGTATGGACCCGGCGGCTGCAGAGGATGTCTACGCACTCGAAATCCAAATTGCGGTTGCTCAATGGGATGCGGTGCGCAATCGTGATCCGCAGGCGACATACAACCCGCGCAAAGTTGCTGCGTTGCAGGAGCCTGGTCAAAGCGCGCACTGGTCTACCTCGCTGGTGAGCCTGGATCTTGCAGGCGAAGAGCAGGTCATTATCAGGCAGCCCAGCTATTTCGACGCATTGGACAAGATGCTTGTCGATGTGCCGCTTGAAACCTGGAAAAGCTACCTGGCATTTCGAATCATGGACGGCCGGGCAGAGCATCTGGATGCAACTACCGCCGAGATCTGGTTCGATTATCGCAGGCGAACGCTAGCGGGACAGAAAGAACCATTGCCGCGCTGGAAGTCAGGTATCAAGATGGTCAATGACCTGATCGGTGAGGCGGTCGGCAAGCTGTATGTTGCCGAACACTTTCCGCCGGAAGCAAAAGCCAAGATGGAAGAACTCGTGGCAAACGTTATTGCTACGCTGGACGACAGTCTGGATAACCTCGAATGGATGAGTGCGGAGACGCAGGCTCAGGCGAAGGTCAAGCTGTCTAAATTCACATCGAAAATTGGTTACCCGGATGAATGGACAGACTACTCAGAGCTCGAAATTGTGGCCGGCGATCACTACGGTAACCTGGTTCGTGCGAGAGAATGGAACTACAACAATGAATTGAAGAAGCTTGGTTCGCCGGTCAATGACAAAGAGTGGTTCATGACGCCACAAATGGTTAACGCGTACTACAGCCCGACCACAAATGAGATCGGTTTTCCGGCGGCTCGACTGCAACCGCCATTTTTTCAGCTCGATGCTGATGATGCGATCAACTACGGCGCGGTCGGTGGTGTTATAGGCCACGAGATCAGCCACGGTTTTGATGACTCGGGCAGCCAGTACGATGGCGACGGCAACATGGCCAACTGGTGGACTGAAGAAGACAGAGCCGCTTTCGACGCGCGGACCAGCGTGCTGGCAGACCAGTTTTCCACGTTCGAGCCGATTGAAGGCATGTTCGTCAATGGTGAGCAAACTCTCGGCGAAAATATTGGCGATCTGTCGGGTGTGTCGATGGCCTATCGCGCGTACATCAACAGCCTTGATGGCAAGGAGCCACCGGTGATCGATGGTTTCACTGGTCCGCAGCGCTTTTTTATTGGCTATGCGATGTCGCGCAAGGGCAAGTACCGGGATGAATCGACCATAAGTCGTCTTGCGTCCGGCGTGCACTCACCGCTTGAATTTCGCGTGAACGGTCCCTATCCGAATATCGACGCATTTCATGAGGCGTTCGATACCAAGGAAGGTGATGGCATGTGGTTGCCACCAGACGAACGTGTTCGAATCTGGTAGCAAATGCTCGCTAACGCGCATTGGTGTTGACTAGCTCGCTCAGTCGACTGGAGCGATTGGTTTGCTCGAAGGCGGCGCGAAAGCGATTGCTTGCTTCGTGATCGCCGATGCGTTGTGCAGCAATGGTCAGGTAGCCCAGCAACTCGGCATCGCGGACCTGGCCATGGTTGCGGCGCCAAACGCTGGCGAGCATATCGCCACCAGCCTGATATTGGCCGCGTAGGGTGAGTGCCGCGCCTTTCGTCGCTAGTGCGACGAGATTACCGGCCGAGATCGAGAGCACTTTCTGCACTGCCAGATCGAGAACCAGAGAAGAAGGCTCGGCCGCGTAAAGTTCGACGCGCGCCTGGCGATTCAACCATGCGACCTTTTGCGCGTCATCGAGGCTGCTGGGGGCTAGTTTGCCGCGAACGAATTCGCGGGCCTCTTCATCGCGTTGGTTGGCCGATAAGGCGACGACGTGCAGGTCCTGTAGTACTGCATTGTTCGGGAAGCGGGCTAGCAATTTCATTGACTCGTGCAGTGCCTCGCTTGCCTGCCCAGCATCCAGTTGCGCGCCAATATCTCGAATGTCTACGGCGAGTAACCGTGTTTCGATAGCTTCGTCCGACATGAATGGGCTGCTCAGGATGCCAAGCCCATCGCTGACACCCCCGCCGGTACTAAATGGCAGCAGGTTGAAGCCAGCGCCAAGCAGGATAGCGATAGCCAGGCTCTGTGCGACGACCTGCCCCAATTCGTTACTGCCACCGAACACATAGTCTTTTCCGAGCACGACCAGCATGATTGCCAGTAGCAGTAGCTCGATACCCGGTCCCGCCGCGTAGATGAGTGCGCTCTTCAGGCGCATCTGATGGGCCGACGTTGGCATCGGCAGGACGTAGCCTTCAACCGGCGCTAATTTGACGCGAACACGTGTCTCGCCAATCTGCCCCTGCCAAAGTTCGCGGCCAAAGCCGATAACCATTTCCCGGACCCGCCAGCCAAGCAGCTTGGCTGCGATTGCATGCCCCACCTCGTGCAGAACCAGCATCGGCACCCAGAAAACCAGAACCAGGATGACGCTCAATCGGTTTGCTGAGTACTCCTCGAATACTGCAAGCAGAATCATGATGGTGAAGGCGATGCCCATTACTGCAGAAATTCGGGTCTCGAGCTGCGACATCGGGCGGCGACCGGCAGGTATCTGCAAATCTGTGAACATGGCGTGATTGTGCCTTATGAAACCGGCCGAAAGCAGCCCGGCCGCCAATTTCTGCTAATCTATAGCCACAACAAGAAAAAGGAGATCCGCAATGGATACAACCTGGATTCAAGTCTTCGTGTTGACACTGAGTGAATGTGTGGCACCAGCGGGCAAAACGGTTTGTCAGGAAAACGAAATCGAGATGCAGTTCCTTAGCAAAGCGGAGTGCGAAGTCGCGTTGCAAGAACTGGTGTCGCTTAAGGACCAGTTCGACAACGTCATCATTAACCGCAGCAGATCAGGTTGCTCTGTATCCGCGCGCGAGAGCGAGTCGTTCGACAGTCTCGAAGACGCCAAAGCGGCCAGCAATCTCGAGAAATGGCGCGAGGTAGAAGCGCCGAAAAAGGCTGCGTCGTTGGTTCCGCATAAAGAACGCCTCGAGACGCTGGAGTCTTGCGAAGATGCGCTGTGGATCGCGCCGTGCAAATCCGGCGAGATCATCGTTGAGAGCTCAGTCGGTGGCCGCGAAGTAGAAGTCTGGAGAAGCCAGGAGTAAAACGCTCGAAGCCTAGAAGGCTTTCTGCAAACCGATGATGATCTGATCATCGATCTCCAGTTGTGGACCGTCGAGATCCTGATCTATCGCGAACAGGTACTCAAGCCCCAGGCGCCAGCCTTGCATTTTTCCGGACGCGGCGAAATTAAAGCCGACGGCAGCATCCACGCGTTTTGCGGCCTGCCGATCCGGGTCTGCGCTCTGAACCGGCCCCATGATCATTGGGTCAATACCAGAAATATTCTCACGATCGAAATATTCCAGGCGGGCGGACGCACTAATTGCAGGGCTGAATAGATAACTTAACCAACCACTGAAGCGATGTTCATCGCCGAGCTGGTAATCGTCGTCGTTCTTGGACGTTCGAAAAACACTTCGCCATTGTAGTCCCCAGCCGACTCGGTCTCCGCCACCAGTGTAGGTAAGACCGAGAATCGGATCGTAGCTGCCGGATCCCAGCTGCATTGGGTATGGCATCCGGACGGTCGGCATCATGCCGGTTGGGGCTAGAATCTGCCCGGTTTCCTCGGTACTCCCGGTCGGTAGCGATAGCCCGAGCGTCGCATGCAGATTCGTGCTGTCGGACTTGAGTAGCCGCACCAGCCCCGCGACAGACGAGTCACCCCAGCCGCTTGCCTTAGTGCTGAAGTTGCCGAGCTCAGTGGTACCCATACCCCCGGCATAGGTCACGTGTTGCATGCTCTTGTTCCAGTAGTTGCCCATGAACATCAGTGTCAAATTGTCGCTCGGTGCGTACATCAGCCCGAGCATGTGCATATCCATAGTCATATCCAGCGGCACAATGCGCAGAGTCGGGGGCATACCAGGCATACCGAAAAAGCGGTTTGGTTCCGTCGTGACGATTGTATCCGGGTCAATGCTGTTGCCGCCTTGCAGGTTGCCTTGCATGTTCATGGTCATGAACCGGTAGGACAGCATCCACTCGCCTTTGTGGTGCATGTGATCGCCCATCACACCGATGGGTGCATGTGAGTCGGCGCGAGTGACGCCGTCGGCATAAACTGAAGTACTGCAGAATGTTGCGGCCAATGCCGCCATAGTAAGTATGTGCTTGCGCATCTTGTTTTTCCTGAACAATTGAAACTCGTGGCGCCGCTTTACAACGGCCGCCTACTGGATTGAGTAATGAAATGTCAGGAAAGAGGAGGGGCTCGGGCTCGATGGCTTGAGCGCGGCGCTGTCAGGACCGATAGTCCTCGCGCTACATTTTCAAAGATGGGTTGCAGATTTTGTTGCTCGGCGGCGGCCGACAGTGTCGGCAACGCATCGAAGAATAATGAAGAGCCGATGGGGCAGGCTGTGCCTATGCTGACGGCGTCAGACTCATTGTCGTCATGGTGGTGGCCATGTGTAGCAGCCGAGCCGAGTAGTTGAAAAGTTGCCGCGCTGCCGACAGGACATAGTTCTGCGAACTCACCGGCAGCCAGATTGCCCGGCATATATCCAACAGGCAGCAGGGCGCGAACCGCGAGGGTCGCGACCAAAAGTGACGTGGCAAAGCGCCGTAGTCCTGCGTTTCTCAAGAAGCTGTCCACCGGCTGGTAATTAAGCCATTATTCCTAGTCTGTATCCACTTATTCAAGGTATCGAAATGAAAGCTGCTATGGGATTCGGATTCTTCCTTTTGTTTCTGGCAGGCATAGCGCTGGTTATGCTGCAGGGGCGTGAAATGGCGCGACAAAACCTGCCGGGTGGCGGAGCCGGCATGGCAGGGCCGGAATGGCGACCCGTAATAATAGGCGACGCAGCAGTCGACGCGGACACACCAATGTTTGTGCGCTTCGCGGTCGATGGCAGCGTCAACGGCAACGGCGGGTGTAACAATTTTTTCGGTTCGCTGGAATCAACAGATGACGGCGTAGCAATGGGCGAGTTGGGTGCGACGCGAATGGCCTGTCCGCCAGAAATTATGGATCAGGAACAGGCCTTTATGCAGGCGCTACAAGACGCTGTCAGTTTCGAGATGGGCGATGACTCGCTGCGGATGCTTAACGCCGATAAAGACGTACTCGCCGAGTTTGTTGACGCAAACCGCGACAAGTAGCCGCGATAGCTAATCAGGATGTGGCGTCAATAACGTCGGCGATTCGTTGCGCGTTTTGGGCCGGTGCCATGATGTGCACGCCGGCTACACCCTGCATATCTCGGTAGCGTTCAATCAGTTCCACGCAGATCTGGTGGCCTGCAGCTGCCTCGTTGTCCGCATTTTCAAGGCGTTGCATCACTG
>JBPCXZ010000179.1:0-5432 GCA_051008055.1 Woeseiaceae bacterium | reverse complement strand
CAACTTGAAACAGTGCGATATAGACATTGTCTGTAATTTCCGCACGATTGAATACATTTACCGGTACAGATGCAGCCACAAAAGTAGTACTTACGCTGAGTATCTGCCTGAAAACCTCCTGCAGCGTGGCAACCAACTCCTCCGGATCCTCACTAAGCACCAATGGTGTGCCGGTACCGCCCGCTCGAGCGTAGCCTTTCGTGGTCGTGTTAACTTTAGTGCCGTCTACGATGAAATAAGAGATTACATTCTGCTTATCTTCCAGATCTGGTACGGATCCGTAGTCGCCACTCGCCAAGTCCGCGTCATTCAAATACTTAATGACGTCAGGAAAGTCTTTCTTCGCAGCACCCAGGCCGCCACTACTGACGGCACTGGCAATTGCCGCGTCGGAATCATCTTCCTGGTTTGACACCTGGAACATCATATTGACTGTGTACAGCTTCGAACAGGCGCCAGCTGCACTCAGAGGGCTGTCGTAGGACGGCCTGATCTTCGGCCCAGACTCGATGTTTGTGTCCCAGGCAATCGCCGGATAGTCGACATCGAGATTGTGTGTATTCTTGGTGCCAAAATCGGTATAGCCATTGTGTGCGTTGTAGACGGCCTGACCTGTAAGATAGCGGAAGAATTCGAAGAACAATTCCTTACCCTGGTAGGAATGACTGACATTACCGCCAGGTGTCGGCATCGAATCCAGAATATTATGGAATTCGGCCTTGGCGCCATTAGAATCGCCTTTTTCGAACATCTCGAAACCCATTGCAATGTAACCGCCATTACTACATTTCGTACGGCCAAATCCTTCGCATTTATTGTTGTTATTGTGGTTGATCATCAGACCAACCTTAACGCCTTCCAGTGGATCGAAGACCTTGCGCAGGGCGCCACGCAATACATCGAAGAATGTATACGGCCCAGTGGCCGACATATAACCTTCCTTAATTAACGTGTCGCACTCACTGCCATTACAGGCGGTCGAACCCAGGTTGGGACGGTAGTCGAGCGAGAACATGACCATCGGTTCGCTATTGGGTGGCAGGCCTGCGCCTGGATTGATATACACATCGGTGTCGTCGGCTTGCACCGAACCGACCATGAATACCAATACGGCAAACGTACTAATAAGGGTAGTTTTCTTAAATATGCTGTCCATAGCAGAAATCTCTACGTTAATTTCGGATTACATCTTCGGAACAAGAACCAGAACACCTTCGGTGATCTGCTGTCTGCCCAGCCCCTCATCTGCGCGGTCAAACTCTGTCGTAACGCGAAATGAAGCGCTGGAAAATTTATCGATGCTCGATTCGACGACGCGCGGTGGCGGTCGAAATACCAATCCTGTGCGCTCGACGCGAGCATTCATATGATCTGAGGCTACAGCGTTGGCCAGTGACTCGTTCAGAACCGGAAGGTTGTTGCTATTGCAGCCAGGCTGGCCGGCGGTGCATGCGGTAAAACCCGTCGTTCCTACCACAGGGGTAGAAGCAGGATTCGCAACGATTGCATCTGCCAGAGCCTGCGCGCCCTGCACTGCTGATATGCGCGATTCCTCGTTCAGCGCCATGTGCAAACCGATCTTGCTCGAGCGCATTGACGAAATCGTCAACATCGTGATTGCCATAAGAAAAACTAACGCGACAACCAGAATCGCGCCGCTTTGAGTCCGTTTCATTGCGAAGTTAGATACAGGCATTTTAAAATCCCATCATGTTCATGGTGCGGATATTTTGAATCGTGATACTCGTTGAAAACACCCGACGGTGGAACGAATCGTCCGGTTGATAATCGCCAGAATTGCTCAACGAATAAGTCTTGTCATTCGTATAACGTGTATCGATCTCGGTCGTGCGCGCTAGCAGGAAAATTCGGGCGCTGACGACGTTCTGCATGTCGGTGAGTGTAGGATTGGTCAGGTAGACATTCGCATGACCGTCCTCGCTATTATCGATGCCGTATTCGATCTGCAGATCTTCGATACCGGTTGCGAGACATTCAGTTGTCATGTTCGGTCCAACGCCACTAAGTACCTTGCGACAAAGCGTCGGAACTCCATCGCCCGGCACATTTGCGAATTGGCGAACGAAGTAAATGGTGGGGCGAAATTGCCAATCCGCTCGCGGTGTAGCGACGACTGCGGAGGGACCGACTGGAAATGGTGCCCGATACAGCAATCCGACCGTACCATTGGTGCGCAAGTAGACCGATCCGGCAGCAAGTGCTGCAGACTCGGCACCAGCAACGCGCTTAATCGACACAACATCGGTACCGTCCTCAAGCTCACCTGCCGTGAAGCAGGAATGCGCAGCGTCTGCACTCGCGTTCGTGGCATTATCGATCGCAGTTATCGAAAGCGACTCACCTGTTACCAGGTCATTCGTTCGGTACATCCAGTTCAGCTCGCCGGTCGGCCCGCAGTCGGTACCGATACTAAGAGCAGCGTCCGGCGTTACGATGTCCGGAATGTGTAGGTCCGCGTAGTGGCCTGCCATACTGATATCGAAAGCGATTTCGCGCAACGCATGTCGAGCGTCGTCCTGCATGCGGGAGACATTCTCATCCTGATTAAAGTTGTAGCTGTTATTGACAAAAATCGTAATCACGCCAATCGCCAAGGCCATCGACAACAGCATCGCAATCATTATTTCAACGACGGAGAAGCCTGACTGATAATTTTTTGGATCGTTACGCATTGAATAATCGCTCAGTTCACGGGATCGATGTAGGTCGGAATCTGAATGATTCGGCGAAACTCGTTGTCGGCGCCATAGTTACCTGACAGCGAGCCGCAAAAATTAATCTCCGCCGTCGTGATCGAAGCGGAACCACGCCATACGATCGACACCTGGTAGATTCCCGCACCACCACCCACCGGACCGGTTACGCACATAGCCGGCAGAACCAATCCTCCCGTTCCGGTACCGCCCCTGGTTTCCAGGTTACCGTCCAGCATTTGTTCCCAGGTCCATAAGTCGTGAGCCGCTTTTTGCGTGGCATTGCACTCTGAGCCTACGCTGCAGTCGGGTGCGGGTTCATTACCGAGACTGCCACCACCCAACTCTCCGGCGGCTAGGTAGGTATCAACAGCATCGCCGTTGGTGCGAATGTCCTCTAACAGGCCGTTTGCGATCTGGGCCGCCGTCGTGCGTTGCAGCCCCTCATAGTTTGCTTGCTTAGAAACGGTTTGCAGGCCCACCACAGCAAGCATGCCTACGCTGAATACGACGAGAGCGACAAGTAGTTCCAGCAGTGAGAAGCCGCGCTGCATGTTTATGAACCACAAGATGGTGTTGAACCATCAATTTGGTATTCGGAGAAGCGTGGCCGGCCAGACAGATCGACGATCATGACCTTCGCATGTCCGGAACCGCGGCCATCGCAAACCGTAAACTGGCCTACACTGCCGTTTACAGATGCGTTCATGACGCGGCCGTTGGGTCGGTAGGTGAGAAACGTGCCGAACTCGTCCGAGTCAATAGACAACCCATCTATCGGGCTGCCCGTTGATACGATCCTTTCATCGCCATCGACGACTTGATTACTATTCGGGTCCGCGAAGACAATCCAGCCCTGATCCCAGGCAACTGCCGCGCATCGCTGGCCGTTGTCGCTTGGGCAAACGGTCACGCGAGTGTTAGTTGTGACAGCGGTGCTACGCGCAACGTGCATCGACGCAACGAAATCGTTTACAGCACCGGATTGCCGCGCATTGCTGGTGAACATATCCAACGCCGGCACAGCGATCGATAGCAATAGCGCCATCAGACCGATCCCGATCATCATTTCAATCAATGTAAAACCGCGTTCCTGCCGCATTACATAATCCTTCCGTAGTTCTGGTTCGCCTGGAAAAAATGCGATCCCACGAATTTCTCAATTCATGATGAAATACTACGGATAATGCGGGTTTCAGGATGCGACGCAGGTTTGATTTGTCGCCAATTAGAGTCACTTCGCGTGCGAATTTGTGAACCAGTACCGCCCTTATGTTTGCTCGTCGGCGTCCTGTTCCAGATCACGCATAATTGCCTGACCGAGCGCTTCTGTGCCCTCACCAGTTGCAGCACTGACTTCGAAAACCGGGCCGCTCCAGTTTAGGGCCGATAGCAGTTTCTCTCTGGCCGTGGCAAGCTCGTCGGCGGGCAGCAAGTCAATCTTATTGATGACTAACCAACGTGGCTTGTCGGCCAGGTCTTCTGAGAAATTGCTGAGCTCTTTGGCAATTGCCAGCACTTCGTCCGCTGGGTTCAATTCCGGATCGATCGGTGCGATATCGACCAGGTGCAACAGCAATCCTGTGCGTTGCAGGTGCTTCAAAAACTGAATACCCAGACCGGCACCTGTAGACGCGCCTTCAATCAAACCCGGTATGTCAGCCATGACGAAACTCTGCAGGCGACCAACTCGCACGACACCAAGATTCGGATGCAGCGTCGTGAACGGATAGTCTGCGATTCTCGGTTTGGCCGATGACATCGCAGTAATCAAGGTCGACTTACCGGCATTCGGCATGCCGAGCAGACCAACGTCTGCAAGGACTTTCAGCTCCAAAGCCAAGTGCCGTGCCTCACCTTGAGTTCCGTTAGTCGTTTTCCTGGGCGCCCGATTCACACTGCTCTTGAAGCGCGTATTACCCAGCCCGCCGCGACCGCCTTCGGCTACCATCTGGCGTTGCCCGGGCTCGGTCAGGTCACAGATAGTTTCGCCGGTGTCAACGTCATTCACCACGGTGCCACAGGGAATATGAATCTCGAGATCGTCACCTGACTTACCGGTCTTGTTGCGACCGGAGCCGCCCTGCCCAACTTCGGCTTTGAATTTTCGAGCCATGCGAAAATCCGCCAGTGTGTTGAGTGCAGGATCCGCAACGAGATAGACGCTACCGCCATGACCACCGTCACCGCCATCGGGCCCACCTCTTTCGATGTATTTTTCGCGCCGGAAACTGAGGCAGCCATGGCCCCCGTTACCGGCTACTACGCGAATACTTGCCTCATCGACGAACTTCATGACCGAATTCTAGACTCTCTGAAACGAAAAACCCCGCATGAGCGGGGTTTCTTGATCGAAATCAGGCCGCAAGGCCCTCTTACGAATATTAGTTGGAAACGACACTCACGAACTGGCGATTCTTCGGACCCTTCTTCTCAAACTTAACCTGTCCGTCTTTCTTCGCAAACAAGGTGTGGTCTCGGCCAATACCGACGTTTACACCTGCGTGGAAACGGGTGCCGCGTTGACGTACCAGAATGTTGCCGGCAATTACGTCTTGCCCGCCATACATTTTGACGCCCAGTCTTTTGGACTCTGAATCGCGACCGTTTCTACTACTGCCGCCTGCTTTCTTATGTGCCATTGCTCTCTACCTTCAATCGTGACTATTCGGCCGCTTTTTTCTTGGCCGCTTTCTTAGCTGGTGCTTTCTTGGTTGC
>JBPCXZ010000178.1:0-4740 GCA_051008055.1 Woeseiaceae bacterium | reverse complement strand
GTCGTAATGTCACTGGTTGTTGACGCGGCCGTTGCCCGCGGTGCGCGTATGGCCGAGCCGGGTGAATTTACCAAGCGCGCTTTTCTCAATGACAAATTGGATCTCGCGCAGGCAGAGGCCATTGCTGACTTGATCGGTAGCGGCACCGAGCAGGCCGCACGAGCTGCCTTGCGCTCGCTGGCAGGCGAGTTCTCGGAGCGCGTCGACAAGGTCGCGATGGAGGTCGAGCGACTACGCCTTTTTGTTGAGGCGGCAATCGATTTTCCGGAAGAAGAAATAGATTTTCTGTCCGATGAACAGCTACAGGAAGCAATCAAAACGGCGGCCGAGTCTTTTGCAGCGCTAATCGCGCAGACAAAAGTAGGCCGGGTGCTTCGCGACGGCTACCGGGTGGTTATTGTTGGCAAGCCTAACGCCGGTAAGTCGAGCCTGATGAACCGGCTCAGCGGGGAAGACACGGCTATTGTTACCGAGCTGGCCGGTACGACCCGCGATATCTTGCGCGAGCAAATCAATATTGACGGGCTGGCCGTTGAGTTGGTCGACACAGCAGGTTTGCGTAACGATCCGGACCGCATTGAGGCCGAAGGTATACGGCGCGCCCGTGAAGCATTGCAAAGCGCAGATGCCGTACTCTGGATTCAGGATGCTAGTGAGACCGACCCCAGCACCCTCAATGAAGAGCTACCCAACGATATTCCGGTCATTGTTGTACGCAATAAGATTGATCTGACCGAAGAGTCGGCGGGTGCCGATACAGACGATCCGCAGCTGGTGCGCCTCTCCGCTAAATCCGGCAGCGGCCTCGATGAGCTAAGAACGCAGATCCGCAGGTTGGCCGGCTACAAGGACCTGGGCGAGCGGACCGTCACAGCGCGTCGTCGTCACGTCAACGCGCTGCGGCGTGCCCGCGACCATTTCGTCGCAGGGCGCAACGCGCTCGCCGCGCAGCGCGCAGGCGAGGTGTTTGCCGAAGAACTGCGCCTGGCACATGCGGCGCTTGGTGAGATTACCGGCGCCACCTCGTCGGATGACCTGCTCGGAATGATTTTCACAGAATTTTGCATCGGCAAATAATTCCCTCGAACAATGTGACGCTGTCCCGGTCTGACCATATGTGGGCTGATAGGCTCGCGCGACTTGGGCAAAGAACACCCCTTAAGGAGGGAGTCATGTTTCGTTATCTATCAATAGGCGTGCTTATGTTAAGTGGCGGTGCCGCCATGGCCGATGGGCCTAGCTACAGCTATATCGAGGGCCTCTATCAGGAGGTTGACGTCGACGGCGGTGACGGTGACGGTTATACCGTCTCAGGCTCGGTGGCAATTAATGAGAGTTGGTATGTATTTGCAGACTACTCTGGTGCCGAGCTCGACGCAGGGCCTTTCACCGCAGACTACGACCGGTTTGCGCTTGGCGCGGGCTGGCACTCTGCCATTTCAGACAAGACCGACTGGTTCGTTTCGGCGTCCTACGTAAACGCAGAGCTCAGCGCGAATGGTTTTGGCTCGGTTGACGAAAGTGGCCTGGGCGCAAGTATCGGCATTCGCAGCATGTTTAGTCCAAAGCTGGAGCTGTCTGGTGCGCTTCGATACTCGGACCCGGAAGAAGAAACCGGGGTTCGGGCTGAAGCCTGGTACACGCTGACCGGTAATTTCGCCATCGGCCTCAGGGCTGAAGTTGGCGACGAAATTAACACTTACGGCTTAGGCATTCGTCTCTACTTCGACAAGTAAGCGGCACAACAGTCTGAAAACGAAGGCCCCGCTCAGTCGGGGCCTTTTTCGTTTGGCACAAAGCTGTCCGGCAGGCCGCCATCAGCTTATCGTCAGCTCGACATTTTGTTCCCATCAGGCAGGCCTAATGTTGACTCAATAGCCTGTTTCCCAAGGTTAAACGGGAGAACGACATGGACATTCGACTCAAACAAGTACTGCTGGTCATGCTGTGTTTCGCCATGATCGGCAACAGCGGCTGTACCACGACGCACAACGTTTATGCGTCACCGGAGGCGTTGGCAGAGAAAAAGATCAAGGTTGGTGACAAGGTGACAGTGCACTACACCAGCGGCCACTCAGAGATCGTGAAGTTGACCGAAATTGGCGAAGAGTCATTATCGGGAGTCGCTGATGATGGTCGCAGCGTCGAGCTTGATTACGACGATCTGCTGTCGCTGGAACACAAAGACGTGCACGTCCTTAAAACGGCCGGCGCCGCTGTCGGCGTGGTCGCGCTTGGCGCCGTGCTGGTAGGCGCCGTTGCGGTCGGGAGCATGGCGGCCATGGCCGGGGGTTTCTAGTCGACTTGGTGCTCGGGTGAGAAGCGTGGGTCCGTGATCGACATTTCCGCGATCGGCCCATACTTGGCAACCTGTTCACGAATTTGTTCGGCGTCGCCGATAATAACGAATACCAGGTTTTCCGGCGCCGGATAAACCTCTTTGATAACGGTGCGAATCGCCTCGCCGTCGGCCGCAGCCACGGCCGCACCGTAATCATTCACATAACTTTCATCGAGGCCGTAAGCCTCCAGGCCGGCAAACTGACCTGCTAGCTGCGCCGCTGTTTCGAAGCGCGGCGTGTATTGACCAAGAATGTAGTTCTTACCAGACGTAATCATATCGTCTGCGACCCCTTCTTCACGCAGGCGTTCAAGTAACGACACCGCCAGGTCGATTGCCTCAACCGTGGAATCGGTTTTGGTATAAGAGATGATAGCTACAGACCCGCTGACGGATTGTCGCCGCAGCGAGGACCCAGCTCCGTAGGTCAGGCCCGCCTTGGTTCGCAGCTCGTCCATCAAAATCGACGTGAAGCGACCCCCAAACAGAGTGTTCGCAATATCCAACTCGGCGCGCGACTCGAAGTTAATGCCGACACCAACGTTGCCAAGCCAGAAATAGCTTTGTGCCGCGCCGGGCTTGTCGACCAGCAATACCTGCCGGCCGGTAACTGGCTCAGGCACATCGAGATCTGGCAGGGTGCCTGCTACGGGTTCCCAGTCGGCAAATGCTGCGTTGATCTTCCCGGTCATGGCAGAGGCTTCAAAATCGCCCGCGACGGAAATTATCAAGCGATTACCACCAAAGTAATTCTCGTAGTAGTCACGAACATCCGCAGCAGTAATTCTTGCCAGCGATTCTTCGCTGCCATCCAGCGGGCGACCATAAGGGTGATCTGCAAACAGAAAGGCATTGCCGTAAATAGACGTGAGCGAGCGTACGTTGCTGTCCTTGGCCGCACGCAACCCGTCGATGCTCCGGTCTCGCAACTTACGAACCTCATCATCGTCAAGTTGTGGTCTGCGCAACATGTCGGCCAGCAGCTCAATCATCAGGTCGGTATCGCGGGCCATGAACTCAGCGGAGATTGTTATCGACTCTGCGGCGGCACTTGCACTGAGCTCACCACCGACACCGTCAACAGCCTCGGCAAACTCGGCCGCGTTGCGTTCGCCAGCGCCTTTCTCGAGCAGTCCGGCCAACAGGTTCGCTGTGCCGTCGAGACCCTCCGGGTCGCTGATCGCGCCACCAGGGATCACGGCCTCCAAACCAATCAGTGGCACATCGTCTTTCTCATGCAAAATGATGACGACGCCATTTTCCAGCTCAATCCGGCCAACCTCGGGCAGCGTGACGCCCTGTGCAAACGCGGCGCTGGAACAAAACCAGATGAGTAGCAGGTTGGCGACACTGAGCGTCTTTACTGGTCTGCTCATTGCTCTGTTTCCTCGGGCTCACTCGCCGCTTGAAGAACGCCGACAGTCATGTTCTCGGCGCGGAATATCCCGGCAGCCTCCTGCAGGTCTTCAACAGAAATGGACTCCATCAGCTGAGGTTGCGCGAACAGCAACTCGTAGTCGCCAAGAAAGACTTCATGTCGTCCCAATGCGCTGGCCTTGCCGTTTATGGTCGAAAGGCCGCGCCAGAACGCCGCAAGTGTAAGGTTGCGCGCTTTGCTGAGCTCCGCTTCGGTAACACCATGGTCGACAATGCTTTGCAGCTCCTCGAGCATGCGCTGCTCGACCAGCGCGGGGTCACCACCCGGCGGCAGGGTGAGGTAAAAATAGGCGAGCCCGGGATCGAACCCTTCGTCCTGGAAGCCGTTGACGTCGAGAACGATTTCTTCGTCCTCGACGAGGGCGCGGTGCAGACGCGATGACTCGCCGCCAACAAGAATTTCGAGTAGCAGATTAAGCGGCGCTGTTTGCGGGTGCGTGGCGTTACCCGCATGGAAGGCCATGTGTAACAAAGGCGTTTGTGCGGGCGCTATAATTGATAATCGACGCGTGCCTTGTTGCTCTGGCTCAACCGTACGAATTGGCGGCGGCGGCTCATGCGCCGGAATCGACGCGAAGTGTTTTTCAGACAGCTCAAATATTTCCGCGACAGTGACGTCACCGGTGAAAATCATTGTGCGGTTATTCGGCGCGTAATAAGTGCGATAAAAGTCGCCCAGATCTTCTTCGGTCCAGGCCTCGATGTCCGAAGGCCAGCCGATAACCGGAAACTGATAAGGGTGCGCGACATAGGCAGTAGCCAGCATCTGCTCATAGAGTCTGCGAAAGTTATTGTCGTCAACGGAAGAGCGACGCTCTGAATAAACAACCTGGCGTTCTGCCTCAACTGACTCGGCGTAAGTTTTCAGGTTCTCCAGGCGATCGGCCTCGATCGTAAAGATGACCTCCAGTGCGGAGCGCGGAAACCAGTCCTGATAGACGGTCACGTCCGATGACGTGTAG
>JBPCXZ010000177.1:0-8490 GCA_051008055.1 Woeseiaceae bacterium | reverse complement strand
GAGGTAAATAGTTAGGGTCGAAAGGTATCCAGGTCAGTATCGAACACTGCAGGAGGCGCCAACTCTTTTGACCATCTTAATCTTATGACAACCCTAGCGCGTTAAAGATCCAATTGTTGTGACCCACCCAACACAGTTTCAACGCGATCGGAAATAACTTTTAAACGCGAGCTAACGTCACCTTCCAGTAGCCGGTCACGAGCTTGCGAGTGTAATAAATCGTGCGCCATGTTTAGCGCTGCCATAACCGCGATGCGATCCAGCCCGACAATTCGACCGCTATCACGAATTTCCAGCATCTTGGTATTCAGAATTTCTGCTGAATCCAGCAGAGCAGTTCGTTCGTTTGCCGGGCAAGCAACCTGGTATTCCTTGTCCAGAATTCGGACGCTAACCTGCGCAGTCGAGTCATTCATCATTATTTAGGATCCTTGCTCCATTGCTTTCAGCCGGCCGATCATGGCCTCAACACGTGCGCGCACCTGCTCATTTTTCTGTAACAGATTGGCACGTTCTGAGGTCAGGACATCCTGCCGCTGTTTCAACGATTTGTTTTCGTCCTGAAGTTGGTCGCAAACCGTAACCAGTGCGTCGACCCGCTTCTCGAGGCGTTTGAGTTCGTGCTCAAACGTTGCGTTTATATTGTCAGCCATGAAACCAATATAGACAGCCGCTCGGGCAGAATCAAACGGCATTTTTGGCTTTATGTCCGACATGGTCAGCGCTGGCGATACGTGGGATCATTCCAGTTGTAGGATAAGTTTTGGAAATCAATACGATGGAAGAAAAGATCGACCACGATGCTCTCGAAAATGCCCTCAGGCGTTGCGGATCAACGTGGGACGCCGCGCAAACGCACGGGCTCCTGTCGGGCCGGTTGGCGATCGCTGGCGCGGACAGCGGCTTTGACTGGCTGTCGCAGGTACTCGAGGGCACAGATCCGGCCAACGCCATGCGCACTGACTGCGAAACCATGCTGGGCGCATTATTTGAGTCGACGTATCGCCAGTTAGCAGAGCGCCTGTCGGATTTTGCGCCGCTGCTGCCAGACGAGGATGACACCACTGCTGTGCGCGCAACGGCGCTGGCGCACTGGTGCGAAGGGTTTTTGCACGGTCTGGTCGCCGGCGAGCACGGCGATGACCTGCGGGAGCGGCTAAAAGCCGAGCCATTGGCCGACATAATTCGGGATATGTTGCAGATTACGCGAGCTGCCGTTGACGAGGACTGTGATGAGGAGTCAGATGAGGCGGCTTATACTGAATTGGTGGAGTATGTCCGGGTCGCGGCGCAGCTCGCATACGAAGAGCTGGCTGAGTTGCGCGAACCTGTCAGCGACGCAACGTCAGACGCTGTGCATTAGTTTCAGCAGGCTAAATCGATGAACAGCAAAGAATTTGCCCGTCGCCGCAAACAGCTTATGGACATGGTCGGACCCGGCGGCATTGTTATATTGCCGTCAGCGCCGGTGCGACATCGCAGCCGCGACGTAGAATATCGATTTCGTCAGGACAGCGACTTTTATTACCTCAGTGGCTTTGCAGAACCAGATGCGGTTATTGCGCTGGTGCCGGAGCGCGACAAAGGTGAGTTCGTGATCTTTTGTCGAGAGCGAGACCCCAGCAAAGAGCTGTGGGACGGCTCGCGCGCAGGCCCGGATGGAGCAATGCGCGATTTTGCGGCTGACGATGCATTTCCGATCGATGACATTGACGACATCCTGCCAGGCATCATGGAGTCCTGTAGCCGAGTCTATTACACGATGGGTCAATACTCGGAATTCGACACGCGTGTCGCCGAGTGGATCAACTCACTGCGCTCGCGCGAGCTGCGCGGCGTGCATACACCGCAAGAGTATGTCGCACTGGATCACCTGTTGCATGACATGCGCCTTTATAAGAGTCGTGCAGAGATTTCAGCGATGCGACGTTCAGCCAATGTGGCAGTGAAGGCGCACAAAGCCGCCATGCAGGTAGTTCGGCCCGGCCTGTTCGAATACGAAGTCGAGGCCGAGTTTGCCAATGAGTTTCGGCGCAACGATGCGTGGATATCTTACAACCCGATCGTAGGCAGCGGCGCCAATGCCTGCACACTTCACTATGTCGAGAACAGGGATCAACTGGTTGATGGCGATCTGTTACTAATCGATGCGGGCTGTGAGCTCGACTATTACGCCTCGGATATCACGCGCACGATTCCTGTGAATGGCACATTCAGTCCTGAGCAGCGAGCGGTCTATGAAATTGTGTACGAGGCGCAACTGGCTGCAATCCAAAAAACTCGCAAAGGCAATCATTGGAACGAACCGCATGATGCTGCGGTCAAGGTAATCACTAAGGGGCTCAAGGATATTGGTTTGCTCGATGGTTCGGTTCCGACGCTGATAAAAGACGGTGCTTATCGGGAGTTCTTCATGCATCGAACCGGCCACTGGCTCGGGATGGATGTGCACGATGTCGGTGATTACAAGGTCGGCGATGAATGGCGCATGCTCGAATCGGGGATGGTGACCACAGTAGAGCCGGGCATCTATATACCGGCCAGCAGCAAGGTTGCGAAGCGTTGGCGCAATATTGGTATTCGCATCGAAGATGATGTTGCGATTACTAGTAGCGGGCCTGACGTTCTCAGCAAAGGACTGACGACTGATCCGGACGAAATCGAAGCAATGATGCAGACCTGATGAAATACGATGTCGTAATAGCCGGTGGTGGCATGATCGGAACCAGCCTCGCGTTGGCGCTGGCACCATTGTCATTGCGGGTCGCTATTGTTGAAGCTGTGCCACGAGCTGCCGCTGAACAGCCAAGTTTTGACGATCGATCCACCGCTTTGTCGCGCAGTACGCAACGCATGTATTCGGCTATGGGTCTGTGGGATGAGATCGTTGCCGCGGCGACCGCCGTTAAAAAAATTCACGTCTCGGACCAGGGGCGCTTTGGTTTTTCGCACATTGATGCTGCAGAGCAAAACGTCGAAGCGCTTGGTTATGTTGTCATTAATCGCGTACTCGGATCCGTTTTGCAAAGCGCGCTGGACGACGTGCCTGATCTCGACATCATCTGTCCGGCGAGGATCAGTGCCGCTCGCGTTTCGCCCGACTGCGCGACAGTGACAATCCAGCAGGAAAACGGCGACAGCGCAGAATTGCAGTGTCGGCTACTGGTGGCCGCGGATGGGGCCCGCTCGGCGGTGCGCGACATGCTTGGCATCACCGCGAGCCACAAGGCGTACGGTCAGCGTGCGATTGTCGGCAATCTGTTGCCAGAGAAATCTCTGCAAAACTGCGCCTACGAGCGATTCACGCAGCATGGTCCGCTGGCTATGCTGCCGATTACAGACGGCCGTGCCGGATTCGTCTGGACGGTCGCGGAGGAAGACGCGACTCGTATTCTGGAACTCGATGACAGTACGTTCCTCGGTGAATTGCAGGATGCGTTCGGCTATCGAGTGGGTACTTTTTCACGCGTTGGCAAACGCGAGTCCTATCCGTTGAATCTTAGCAAGGCGATGCGGCTGACAGCGACGCGTTCTGTTTTAGTCGGCAACGCCGCGCATGGACTTCACCCGGTCGCGGCTCAGGGATTTAACCTGGGTCTGCGCGATGTCGCAGCGTTGTGCGATTGCATAGCCAGTTACGATCTTGATGATGCGGAACTGTTGAATGGCTACGCGGCCTGGCGCAAGGCTGACCAGAGTAAGCTAGTTGGGTTCACAGACGGTCTCGTGCAGTTGTTTTCCAGTGACCGTCGATCTATTCGTGCGCTACGCAGCGTCGGAATGCTTGGCTTCGACGTGGTGCCAGGCGTTCGTTCACTGTTTGCCAAACACACGATGGGTCTTGCGGGCCGTTTGCCGCGCTTGTCGCGTGGTGTGCCGTTGTCGTGAATAACAGGTACGAGCTCGTAGTCGTTGGCGCGGGCGTGGCCGGATTGTCGCTGGCAGCGTTGCTGGCGCAAAGCTCTGCCGGTGATGCGCTGCGAATTACGTTGCTTGATGGCCAGCCGCGACCAGCTTCTCCGGTTGGTCAGGACATTGCGCTGCGCGTGTCAGCAATTGCCCGAGGGTCGGTCAGTCTGCTCGAAAGTGTCGGTGCATGGTCCTGCGTAGACAAAAATCGTATTGCAGCTTATGACGCAATGCGTGTCTGGGATGAATCGTCATCGGCTGATGGCGGTGATGTCTTACGGTTCGACGCGGCGGAATTCGCGGAGCCGCAGCTCGGCTTTATCGTTGAAAACGCTATGCTGCAGACAGCGCTGCTCGAAGTCCTGCGGGACTGTGATGTTGAGATTTTGTTCGATACTCCGATTGAGTCGCTGGAGCTTCGCGATAGAGGTCCGCGCTTGCTGCTCAAGGACGGGCGCAAACTGGACGCAGACCTTGTAATTGGAGCGGATGGGGCGCGGTCTCGCGTGCGCGAGTGCGCCGCTATTGCTACAGAAAACTGGCCCTACGAACAGTCGGCTTTTGTAACCCATCTTGAAACAGAGCAACCGCACCGCAACATGGCGCGGCAACGCTTTCTCACTAGCGGTCCACTCGGCATGCTGCCACTCAACGACGGTCGGATTTCTGCGGTCTGGAGCACGACCCCAGAGCAAGTCGAATGGGCCATGTCGGCAGATGACGAGGAGCTCGGACAGGCGTTGAGCGAGGCTTCTGATTTTGTCCTGGGCGACCTGACGGTTGCAGGGCCGCGCGGCGCATTTCCACTGCAGGCGCAACATGCGCGGGATTACGTAAAGGCAGGCATTGCCCTGATAGGTGATGCGGCTCACGCAGTGCATCCGTTGGCGGGTCAGGGCGCCAATCTCGGCCTGCAAGACGCGGCCTGCCTTGCGGACGTTCTGACAACAGCGCTGCAGGATGGCGCCTATCCTGGCGATCGGCCCGTTTTACGGCGCTATGAGCGTGCCAGAAAGGGCGCAAATGCAACGATGTTGCACTTTATGACTGGCCTCAACCGACTGTTTGCGACAGACTCGGTACTATTAAAAGAACTGCTGACGACTGGTATGCGTTTATTCAACCAAAGCGGACCAATTCGTGAGCACGTGGTAAGTGTAGCGCTGGGCACCAGACGCTAGCGCCGGGAGGCCACGATGAAACAAACCTATGTCTACGGACTGGCCGCGCTGTTGGCGGCGATTGGCCTGTCCGTTTTCGTCTACAAGTGGCAGGTCCTTGGTTTTCCAATTGGCGAAGACCAGGAAGTGCCTGTGTGGACGGTTGAGTCGTCCGTCAGTTTTGATGCCGGGCCAGGCTCGATCAAAGTTAACCTGCACATACCGACGCTGACGCCGGGATTTCGGACACTGAATGAAAATCCGGTGTCTCGAGGCTACGGCTTCAGCCTGAACTACGGCACCGGTGGCCGTGAAGCACAGTGGGCAATTCGTCGAGCCAGTGGACCGCAGACGATCTACTACCGCATCTCGGTCTTCGAAGATCAGTCCAACAATCAATCGGACACGACCCCGCCGTTTCCGCCACAACCGACGATCAACGAGCCGTTCAAGACGGCCGTCGATGTCATCGTAGCCGATGTAAAAGAACACTCAGCCGATACGGCGTCGTTCACATCTGAATTGTTACGGCTAATGAATGACCCTTCGCCGGACCCGAATGTCGAATTGCTGCGCCTGGAAGCACAAACACGCGCCGAATTCGTAGAATCGTTGACGACTATTCTGGCATCTGCTCGCATTCCAGCGCGTATGGTGCACGGCTTGAAACTCGAAGGTCGGCAACGCAATGCACAGATGCTGACCTGGCTCGAGGTGCACGACGGTGACAACTGGCGTTACTTTGATCCGATGTCGGGCGATGAGACCTTACCCGACAATTTCCTGGTCTGGTGGCGCGGCAACGAACCGCTAATCAACATCGAAGGTGGCAGTGACGTGCAGGTCAGTTTTGCTGTACAGCGCAATCATCTGGATGCGGTGTCGATTGCGAATTCTCAGGCCGCTCAGCGGGGCTCGGCGCTGATCGATTTTTCAATTTACAGCATGCCTATATCCACGCAGGCGGTGTACAGCGTATTGCTCATGATTCCCATCGGCGCGCTGGTGATGGTGTTGCTGCGAAACTTCGTGGGCATCGATGCGTTCGGTACATTCATGCCAGTTCTGATTGCGCTCGCCTTTCGAGAAACGCAATTGTTCTGGGGCGTCATTTTGTTCTCATTGTTAGTTGCACTCGGCTTAAGTATTCGCTTCCTGCTGGACAGGCTCAGGCTGTTGCTCGTGCCCAGGCTAAGTGCGGTACTCATCGTTGTTGTCTTGCTGATGTTGATCATCAGCCTGGTATCAAACCGCATGGGCCTGGAAACAGGTCTGTCAGTGGCGCTGTTTCCGATGGTCATCATCGCAATGACGATTGAACGCATGTCGGTCGTCTGGGAAGAGCGCGGTGCAACCGACGCGATCCGCGAGGGCTTTGGCAGCCTGATTGTCGCAGTAACAGCGTACATTTTTATGGGTATTGCCTGGCTAGAGCACCTGATTTTTACTTTTCCCGAGTTGTTACTCGTCGTGCTTGCGCTGGTTGTACTGGCCGGGCGCTATACCGGTTACCGTTTACTCGAACTTCGTCGCTTCAAGGCACTGGCTGATCCGTAATGCTGGGTCTCGCGAAAAAACTTCGCCAGGCGGGGGTGCTGGGCCTGAACGAACGCAATGCTGACTTCATCTCTGCACTCAATCCGCGACAATTCTACCCGCGCGTTGACGACAAAGTATTGACCAAGGAACTCGCTGTGGAGGCCGGGATGGCCGTGCCCGAACTTTACGGTGTAATTCGTAACCAAGGCGAGGTGCGCGCGTTCGCCGATATTGTCGCCGAGCGGGACAGCTTTGTTATCAAGCCGGCGCAAGGTAGTGGCGGTGACGGAATCCTGGTTGTGACCGGCCGCAGCCAACGACGTCGCGATGCCTATCGTTTGTCGAGTGGCCTGCTCATCACCGGCGCTGAGATCGAACACCACCTGTCGAACATAGTCAGCGGCCAGTACAGCTTAAGCGGTAATCCGGACACCGCGATCATCGAATACTGTGTGCGTTTCGATCCAGTATTCGCCGGCGTAAGCCACCAGGGCGTGCCGGACATACGCGTCATTGTTTATCGCGGCTATCCGACGATGGCGATGGTGCGACTGCCGACCCGAGCCTCGGATGGCAAAGCCAACCTGCATCAAGGCGCTGTCGGCGCAGGCGTCGATATGAACCTGGGCCAGACACTCAATGGTGTACTCGACGACAATGTCGTTGACGAGCACCCGGATACTGGCGCACTCATCGCTGGGCTGCAGATTCCGCAGTGGGATTTTATTCTGCAATCGTCCGCGCGCGGCTACGAGGTAACCGGGCTCGGTTACCTTGGTGTGGACATGGTGATCGACAGTGATCAAGGCCCATTGATCCTCGAAATGAACGCGCGCCCGGGCCTCAATATACAAATAGCCAACAACACCGGCTTGGCGAATCGTATTGCACGCATCGACGAGATTCACGAACGAAAAGCGCCACCGGAAAAACGTGCGAGTGTGGCACGCCAGGAATTTCCGGCCGAGTTGCAGACCTCAATAAACTTCTAGGTATTGCTCGATCTGATTGATTACTTCCTGGCCCGCCGTGTTCTGATCTTTTAGCCCAATCATCAGCACGCCAATCGTACTCATCCAGTAAGTCAGTGATGTCTCAATCTCTTTGTCGGCATGCAACGTATCAATGATTGCGCTGGCCTCGGCATTCGAAATTGGCGCTTTGCATTCTGGCTTCATAATCTGTTGTCTGCCAGCGATACCGATGCAGTCTTCCCACATAGATTGCTGCACTGCGGCAGGAATTACGGATCGAACCAATTCCCTGAAGCGCGGTAATTGCTCACCGATGATCGTGATCTGTTCGGTTGAACCGTAGTACCGCGTCAATATTGCTTTCAGCGCCAGGTCGCGTGGTAATCCTGATCGTTTGATCTCGTCATACATGGCGCGATTCGTGCGTATATCGATCCACTGCGATGCGATGAAAAAATCGACCAGCATGGCCCAACAGCGTTCCTGGCATGACGTATCACTATCGAATGATTCCAGCGAGCGATAGCCGTGATCACGAACGCTCGATAGCATTTCGAAATAACCTAGTGAGTCATTGATATTTTGCGCGATGTCATTGCGAATAGACTCAACAAAGGCTTGTTCCGAGACGCGCGACTCACGCTCATCATTCCAGTTGGAAACCTGGATGCCGATAAATACGCCGACGACAACGATCACAAAGTCGATACCAATAGCCGTCCAGTCTTGTTCCCGAACGTGTTGGGTGACTCTTCTCAACAGCATCGGATCATCCCTCTAGTTTTGCCGCTCCAGCCAAGCGTCCATGCGTTGTTCGAGCAGGTCCAGCGGCAAGGCGCCGGCGCCGAGCATTTCGTCGTGAAACGCGCGAACGTCAAAGTTGTCCCCGAGCGCAATCTCGGCGCGTT
>JBPCXZ010000176.1:0-4802 GCA_051008055.1 Woeseiaceae bacterium | reverse complement strand
CTCGTCGATGATTTGACAACCCGCGGGGTCAGTGAGCCGTATCGCATGTTCACGAGTCGTGCGGAGTATCGTCTATTGCTGCGCGAAGATAACGCCGACCTGCGATTGACGGAGCAAGGCCGCGAACTCGGCCTGGTCAATGACATGCGCTGGTCTGTGTTCAATGCGAAACGTGACGCAGTGGATGCGGAGCGCGCGCGGTTGAAGAACAAGGCGGAGTTGTTAAAGCGCCCGGAATACAGCTATGCCGACGTCATTGCGGACCCCGAAATCGGGCCCAGTGAAGCATTACAGGGGATGGCCGAAGAGCAGCGCGAACAGGTTGAGCTGCAGATTGAAGTGCAGGCCAAGTACGCCGGTTACATCGATCGCCAGGAACGCGAGATCGCTAAGCATGCCAAGCAAGAGCAACTGCGCTTGCCCGAAGATATCGACTACGCGGCAGTGGACGGGCTGTCGAACGAGGCACGGCAGCGACTGGAATCAACGCGACCCGTGACTATCGGGCAAGCGTCTCGTCTCGAGGGCATGACACCGTCAGCTGTTTCATTGCTGCTGATTCACCTGAAGAAGCGCACGTTAAAAAAGTCGGCCTAACGTTTGCAGGCAAACGGAATCTTATGGGCAGGTGGCCTGGAAATGCCTTGCTCGGCCAGCCGGCTAGCGAAGTAGGGAAAGTCGTTTGGATCGAAGGTCGTGTAAACCATAAAGGCGCCGAGGCTATAAATACCGTCGGGATTATCAAACGGCAACAAAAACTGTTTGGCTTCCTGATCAAACCCCAAGGTCTTCAGATATATCCAGTTATTCAGCTTACGCATCGTCGTGTTGGCGGCTGATTCGTAAGCCGCATCCGCATCGGCGACGCGACCTTCGGCACAGGCCTGCCGCACTTCGACCATAAGAGTGCTGTTATCGTCGTTGGATTCGCGCAGCAAATCTCGGGCAAGCCGCGCTGCGCCTTCGACATCGCCGGCGTAAAGCAGGACCCGGTGCGCCTGATACCAATTTGACTCTTTGTGACCTGGCAAGGCGAGGTCTTCCTTGGCCATAATCAATGCCGCGTCTACGTCAACACGATGCAAAAACTGATACACCGGCCACAGCGATAGCCCCTCGGAGCGAAGATGATCGGCCGCTATCTGCGCGGTCGCAGCGCTGGCCTCGTACTCGCCGGCAATAGTCTGGGCAATCAGCAGCTGGGTGTAGGCATCGGCGTCATTAGGCGCCAGCGCTACCCATTCTTTGGACAGCCTCAGGAAATCGTCGAAGCGCATCTCGGCGCTTGCCTGCAGGCCCTGGTATTCGAGCTTGGTAGCGTCGGAACGGGCGTTGGCCGCGGCCGCCGAAATCGCATCGTTGAATAACGCGCGAGCTTCTGTATCGCTTGTGACGCTAGTCAGCCGCAACATGCTGGTTGGGCGCAAGTGACTGTTGTAAATCTGCGCCATACTGATATGCGCGTCCGCGAATGCAGGGTCAATGGTGACAGCCTTGTTTAACAAGTTTAGCGCCAAGTCGCCATAGTTCAGGTCGGAGCTATCCATCAGGTTTCTAAGCATCTCCTGCGCCCGCAGGTATAGCTCCCAGGCCTCGATAGACCGGGTGCCGGCCGCCAGCATTCGCTCGAGTTCCTCCGGGTCCATGGTGGTCTGCAGGGCGCGCGCAATTGCCAGCGCGATCTCTTCCTGAATACCGATAGCATCGTCGCTGTCGCCATCAAAGGTGTCCGACCACAGGTGCGTATCGTCAGCGGCGCGAATCAGCTGTGCGGTAACGCGTATTCGGTTCTGATTGCGGCGAACCGAGCCCTCGAGAATGTGCGCAACGCCCAACTCGGTCGCGATCTCCGGGATTTCGAGTGAGCTGTCACGGTAGCTAAACGCGGATGTCCGTGACGCGACGCGCAAGTCGTCGGTGCGGGCGAGCGCATTCAGGATTTCGTCAGTCAGTCCGTCGGCAAACCAGCCCTGGTCGCCGCCAGGGCTGAAGTCAGCGAAAGGCAGGACGGCGATGGACTTATCGATCGCCGTGGAGACAGTGGCCTCATCTGGACCCGCATCGCGCGTGCGATCCCAAACGAGACCAAAGACGATCACCAACAGCGAGCCAATGATGATTCGATTCAGGAGTCGGCCAGAGCGCGGATCTTTGGGCGCGTCCTCCGGAACATCCTCAGCGCGAATAACGCCGCCGGGCGTTAGCTCGAACGCCCACGCCAGAAACAACGCAACGGGCAGCCCCAGCAACAGCACGATCAGGAGCATGCGCATTACCCAATCGGGTGCGCCGAAATTGTCGGCGGCAAGATCCGCAACCTGGGCTATCAGCCAACCGATCACACAATAGGCGACGCCAACGCGGATAACGTTGCGCTTGCGTAATTCAGCAATTAGCTTGCTCATAGACGATGCGGTACCTGGCCGGGATGGCCAGAAAGATAACATCTAATTGTCCGCGTCACTTTAGCTTCGGCTGCGGTAGACTTCGCCGCATGAAAAAACTTCATCTCTTGTTGCTCATTCTTGCCTGCTTTTCGGTGTGGTCGTGCAGTGATCCCGGTAGCGAAGGACCCTTGGTCGAGACCCTGAACCGGGGCCTCGTCACGGACCCAGAGTCACTCGACCCCCACAAGGCGCGCAGCACTCAGGCTGCGGATGTTCTGCGCGACATCGGCGAGGGATTGATGACCTATTCGGCTGGCGGCGATCTGGGCGGTGGCGTCGCTGAGTCCTGGGAAATCTCGGACGACGGTCTGATTTATACATTCACTCTGCGCGAGTCAGCACGCTGGTCTAATGGTGATGCCGTTACCGCTGAGCAATTTGTGTTTTCATTGCGCCGACTGGTCGACCCGGCCACAGCGGCATTTTATGCGGAGGCTCTTGCAGGCCTAAACAATGCCACGGAGATCGTTGCCGGTGAACTCGCACCGAGTGAGCTCGGCGTAACCGCACCCGATAGTCAGACGCTGATAATGACCTTGCGGCAACCTACGCCGTACCTCTTGAGTTTGCTGACCCACCCGAGCACATTTCCCGTGCACCCGGGTTCGGTGGAACAACACGGTGACAACTTCACGCGACCGGAAAACCTGCAATCCAACGGCGCCTATCAACTTGAATCACGTGAGGCAGCGTCCGTGTTGCGGCTGGTACGAAACGAACACTACTGGAACAACGCCGCTACCAGCATCGACGCAGTTAACTACCACGTCATTACTCAAGAGATGAGTGAGCTAAATCGTTTTCGTGCGGGCGAAATTGATATTACGGGCACGGTCGCGGCAGACAGTTTTGCGACGGTGCGCGAACAATACGCGGACCAGTTACACGTTACCCCGTATCTTGGTGTGTATTACTACGGCTTCAACCTGACCAAGCCGCCGTTCAAAGACAACCCGCAGCTTCGGCAGGCATTGTCGATGGCAATTGATCGCGACACACTGGTTGAAAAAGTCACAGGTCGCGGAGAGGTCGCCGCCTACAGCTGGGTGCCGCCAGGCATCAACAATTACCAACCGATTCGTTTCAGCTACGCCGACATGAACCAGGAAGAACGCAACGCGACGGCGCGGCGCTTGTATCGAGAGGCCGGTTACAGTGAAGCCAATCCGGCGCAGATCGAAATTCGTTACAACACCGCTGATATTCAACGACGCATCGCGCTCGCTATTCAGTCGATGTGGGCCGACGCGCTCGGGGTCGAAACGACGCTGGTCAATGAAGAGTTCCAAGTGCTGATGGCAAATATGCGAGAAGCAAGCGTTACGCAGGTGTTTCGCTCCAGCTGGATCGGCGACTACAACGACGCGCACACCTTCCTGAGCATCTTGCAGAGCGGCAACCCTGCCAACATGCCGCGCTTTGCAAATGAGTTGTTTGACAAACGCATGGAAAATGCCGCGGCACAAACCGATTTGCATAAACGGCGCTTGTTTCTCGAAGAGGCAGAGCGTGTCCTGCTCCGGGAGCACCCGGTGATCCCGCTGTACTTCTACGTCAGCAGCCACCTTGTAGCCCCGCGCGTACAAGGCTGGGGAGACAACATCCTGGATTACCATTACAGTCAGCATCTGAGTCTCGCAACCGAAACTTACTAACGGAAGCTGCCATTGCTGCGCTACGCATTGCTTCGATTGCTCGGTGCAATCCCGACCCTGTTGTTGGTCATTGTGCTCGCATTTCTTATGGTGCACGCCGCACCCGGCGGGCCGTTTGACGCCGAGCGGGTTTTGCCGCCTGAAATCGAGGCGAATATTGCGGCGGCTTACAATCTTGACGCACCGCTGCACGAACAATTCATGAGTTACATGTCTGGTCTGCTGCGCGGCGACCTGGGCCCTTCCTATCGACTGCGTGACTACACCGTCAGTGAGTTGATCGGCGCAGCATTTCCACAATCTTTGCAAATCGGTGCGCTGGCGATTCTCCTGGCGGTGGTCGTCGGCGTTGCTGCCGGTACCGCAGCGGCGCTGCGCAAGGACTCATTGCTCGATCGCATGGTGATGGCTGTAGCGATGACTGGCATATCGGTGCCCGTCTTCGTCATAGCGCCCGTGCTGGTGTTGTTCTTTGCGGTGAAGTTGCAATGGTTACCGGCGGGGTGGAGCAGTGCAGGCGGCGCCGGGCGTTTCGTGTTGCCGGTTATCTCGCTCGCGTTGCCGCAGATTGCCTACATCGCTCGTCTTACGCGTGCCAGCATGATTGATGTACTGGACAGTGACTTTGTACGCACGGCTCGCGCACAGGGGCTTGGTACCAGCGCTGTCGTTCGATGGCATGCGCTCAGGCCGGCGATGT
>JBPCXZ010000175.1:0-6084 GCA_051008055.1 Woeseiaceae bacterium | reverse complement strand
GTAGCAAAGGGATAGCGCCGAGCAGAATAATTGCGAGTATCGGCGAAACGTCAAAACCGCCAAGCGGTGGTAGCAATCGCCGGAATGGTCGCAGCAAAGGCTCCGTGATGGCATTCAAGAGAACGGTTGCAGGATTGTGCACGTGCGGGGCGACCCAGCTAATGACTATCCGAATAATGATGGCGAACATGAATATTCGAGCCGAGGCGCTGACCAGGGCGACCAGGGAATAAATCACTAAAAAGGTAGCATCCAGCTTCTGGCCAGCGATTATCCCGATTAGTACCAGTGTCAATGCTTCAATGGCAAAAGCGATCAGCAGCGTAGCCGTATCAACACGACCTAGTGACGGTACGATTCGCCGCAACGGATTAACCATGGGCGAAGTAATCTGCAATACGCCCTGGGCAATCGGATTACGAAAATCCACGCGAAACCAAGGCAGCCAGAATCGCAATAGAAAGATAAACACAATCAGGTGCGACAGTGCCTGAATAATGTAAATGAGTGCGCTCATTAGTCTCCTGCCTCGTCCGCTAGCTGTCTGGCCCTGTCCCTGGCCGCCGTCAATGCGGCGCTAAAGATAGCACGAACGTTTTGTGCATCGAGACTGTCGAGAGCCGCAGCCGTTGTTCCACCCGGCGAACGAACGCGTGCGATGAGGTCGTCCATGCTGTCTTCGGTCTGCTCGGCCATTGCGGCAGCACCCAACGCCGTCTGCACGGCGAGCTCCCGTCCGGCGTTCTCGTCGAGTCCCATTTCGACAGCGGTTTTTGCCAGCATATCGATCAGCAGAAAGAAATAAGCGGGTCCGCTGCCGGAAATTGCCGTAACGGAGTCGATGTCTGTTTCCGATTCGACCCAGACGATGTTGCCGACCGCTGCCATGACGGATGACGCGAGTTCGCGATCGTCGTCACTTGCCATGGAATTTGCGAACAGACCGGATGCGCCCATTCGTAAGAGTGCCGGTTGATTTGGCATTACCCGAACAACCGCCAAGCCACCGCCAAGCCAGGCATCAATGTCTGCTCCGCGTACGCCCGCAGCAATTGAGACTACGAGTGGCTTCCGACCTTGCACTATGTTGACCATTTCGCGGCAAACATCTGCCAGCACCTGTGGCTTGGTGGCGAGAACCAGGCAGTCGACGTTGCCCGCAATCGCCTTGTTGTCGGCGCTGATGTCGACGCCGGGTAAAATGTTCGCCAGTCTTTCCCGTTGCTCAGCCGACGGCTCAGAGATGCAAAGGTGCTCTGCCGGATAGTTGCTTGCCAGCAGACCACCCGCAATCGCGAGCGTCATGTTGCCGCCACCAATAAATCCAATTGTCGTATTGCTCAAGAGAGTGCTCGTCTAGGTTGGTCTCGCGCCAAAAATAGCAGTGCCGATTCTGACAATTGTACTGCCTTCATGAATCGCTGCCGCATAATCGCCTGTCATGCCCATCGACAACGTGTCGACATCGATCCCTTGATTCTTGAGAATCTCAAACAACTCTCGCAGTCGCCGGAAAGGTTCTCGCTGTTGTTCGAAGTCTGTTCGATTCGCTGGCAGACACATCAAACCACGCAGTCTGATTCGCGGCAGCGCAGCAACGTTCTCTGCCAGGGAAAGCACTTCATCCGGATGTACCCCTGATTTGCCAGGCTCATCGTCGATGTTGACCTGTAGACAGACGTTCAGATCGCCCATTTCCTCCGGGCGCTGTGTGCTCAGGCGTTTGGCGACCTTGAATCGATCAATCGTATGCACCCAGTCGAAATGTGCTGCGACGGTCCGGGTCTTGTTGGTCTGAAGATGGCCGATGAAGTGCCAAACGAGGTCGTTTCGACCGCTGGCCGCAATCTTTTCCAGTCCTTCCTGGACGAAATTCTCGCCGAAATCGCGTTGCCCGGCAGCCGCGGCCTCCAAAACGGCCGAAACTGGCTGTTTTTTGCTGACAGCGAGCAATTTTACGGAGGATTCGCTGCGGCCGGCGTCAGCGCTCGCTCCTGCCAGCAAATCTCTGATTACGCGTAAGTTTTCCGTGACTCTTATCACGTTTTGCTCCGAGTGCTTCGCTATACTAGGCTTCATTCGAGGCCGGGTTATGGTAAGTCCGGCCTACTACTATAGAGGGAGAAGCATGGCCGTCGATGTTGCCCAATTGTTGTCGTTCACGGTAAAGAACAATGCGTCAGATTTACACCTGTCTGGCGGCGTTCCACCGATGATTCGGGTGGATGGTGACATTAAGCGTGTCAACATGCCCGCGCTGACCCATAAAGACGTCAATAGCATGGTGTACGACATCATGAATGACAAGCAGCGCAAGGACTACGAAGAATTCCTCGAGACTGATTTCTCGTTCGAGATTCCGAAGCTGGCCCGTTTCCGCGTCAATGCATTCAATCAGAACCGCGGCTCGGCTGCTGTGTTTCGAATCATCCCCTCGGAAATTCTGAGTTTGGATGATCTTGGTGCACCGGCCATTTTCAAAGACGTCTGTATGTACCCGCGTGGCATTTGCCTGGTTACCGGTCCGACGGGCTCGGGTAAATCGACCACGCTCGCCGCGATGGTCGACTACATCAACGACAATAAACCGGATCATATACTGACGATTGAGGACCCGATCGAGTTTGTGCACGAGTCGAAAAAGTCACTGATCAACCAGCGCGAAGTTCATCGCGACACGCTCGGGTTTAACGAATCATTGCGTTCAGCATTGCGTGAAGACCCTGACGTTATTCTTGTCGGCGAGCTGCGTGACCTTGAGACGATTCGCCTGGCGCTGACTGCTGCTGAAACCGGTCACTTGGTATTCGGCACTTTGCATACGAGTTCAGCTGCCAAAACAATCGATCGTGTGGTCGACGTATTCCCGGCAGCCGAAAAGGAAATGGTTCGGGCTATGTTGTCCGAGTCCCTGCGCGCAGTAATCTCGCAAACGCTGCTGAAGAAAATCGGTGGCGGCCGCATCGCGGCACACGAAATCATGATTGGTACGCCGGCGATTCGAAACCTGATTCGCGAAGGCAAGATCGCGCAAATGTATTCGGCTATTCAGACCGGCCAGGGTGATGGCATGCATACGCTGGACCAGAATCTGCAGGATCTGATGTCGAAAGGATTGATCAACAAGGAAGAGGCCCGCTTCAGGGCAGTTCATAAAGAGAATTTCTAGGATAACTGCCGGGCAGTATCCTCGGAGGAGAGTGGAAAGATGGAACGCGAACAAGCGGTACGGCTGACACAAAATCTGCTGCGTAAAATGGTGGAGCGTGAGGGCTCAGACCTGTTCTTGACCAAGGGCTTCCCGCCTGCGATTAAAGTCGATGGCACGATTCATAAAGCCACCGACACACCACTGTCCTCTGATCAGGCTGCCATCATGGTTCGCTCGATCATGAACGACAAGCAAATCAAAGAGTTTGACGCGACCAAGGAATGTAATTTCGCAATCTCGCCGCAGGGCATCGGCCGGTTTCGTGTCAGCGCCTTTATCCAGCAAGGACATGTCGGTGCTGTGCTGCGAACGATTACTACGGAAATTCCCACTCTCGAAGACCTGGATCTGCCACCGATACTCAAAGACGTCGTGATGAACAAACGCGGTCTCGTTATTGTTGTTGGTGGTACCGGCTCTGGTAAGTCGACGACGCTGGCCGCTATGATTGGTCATCGTAACCACAACTCGCGGGGTCACATCGTTTCGATCGAGGACCCGGTAGAGTATGTCCACCCACACGGTGGTTGTGTCATCACGCAGCGCGAAGTTGGCATCGACACTGAAACCTGGCACGCAGCGCTGAAAAATACACTGCGGCAAGCCCCGGACGTGATTTTGATTGGCGAGATTCGGGACAAGGAAACCATGGAGTACGGTATCCAGTTTGCCGAGACGGGCCACTTGTGTCTGGCGACCTTGCACGCTAACAGCGCGAACCAGGCATTGGATCGCATCATTAACTTTTTCCCAGAAGAGCGTCGTCAGCAATTGCTGATGGATCTGTCGCTCAATGCAAAATCTATCATCTCGCAACGACTGATTCCGCGTGAAGGCGGCGTTGGTCGAATTGCGGCAATGGAAATCATGCTCAATACGCCATTGATTGCAGACCTGATATTCAAGGGCGCTGTTGGCGAGATCAAGGAGATCATGAGTAAGTCCACTCGACTCGGCATGCAGACCTTTGACCAAGCGCTTTTCTATCTGTACGAGGACGGCATCATCTCCTACGAAGAAGCTATGCGTAACGCTGACTCCAAGAACGAGCTGCGCTTGCGCGTTAAGTTGGAGAGTAAACGCGACTCCTCGATTGCCGACCAGCAGTCTGAGAGTCTCAATATCATGGAAGAGGACACAGCTCAGACATTCTGAGCGTCACGGAAGATCACGTAGATGAACGTAAAGCCACTATTTAAGCTGATGGTCGAGAAGAAGGCGTCGGATCTGTTCTTCGCCCCTTACGCACCGGCCAAGATCAAAATCGACGGCAAGATCATGCCCGTCAACAAGCTTGAGATGACGCCGAAGATGGTCAAGCAGGCCGCCTACGAACTCATGGACGAGGATCAACTCGACCAGTTCTCGCGGGAGCTGGAAATCGACTTTGCGATATCCGAAACCGGTCTGGGCCGTTTTCGAGTCAACGTTTTTCATCAGCGCGGCAATGTCGCCATGGTGCTGCGCTACATCACTTCAGAAATGCCGACGCTTGATGAGCTTGGCATGCCGGAACAGCTCAAAGACCTCATCATGCTCAGGCGCGGCCTGGTCCTGATGGTGGGAGCGACCGGTTGCGGTAAATCGACCACGCTTGCGGCGATGGTTAATCATCGCAATGAAAAGACCTCGTCACACATTATTACGATTGAGGATCCGATCGAATTCTTGCACTCCAACAAGAAGTCGATTGTGAATCAGCGCGAAGTCGGCCTCGATACCAAGTCCTATGGACGGGCGTTGAAGAGTGCGATGCGTGCGGCACCAGACGTCATTCAGATCGGCGAGATTCGAGACTACGAGTCAATGCAGGCTGCGCTTGACATGGCGGGTACCGGCCACCTGGTAATTGGCACATTGCACTCAAACAATTCGGCCGAGACCCTGGACCGGATTATCAATATGTTCCCGCAGGAGCAGCACGGCCAGGTGTTCATGGATTTAGCGCATTACCTGCGCTCGATTATTTCGCAACGACTCGTGCGTTCACGTGGCGGCAAATTGGTCGCTGCAGTCGAACTTATGATCAATACACCGCATATTAAGGACCTTATTCTTAAGGGTGACATTTCGGCGGTTAAGGAAGCGCACAAGGAAAGCGGCGAGCAAGGCATGCAGAACTTCGATGATGCGCTTCTCGAACTCTACAAGGCTGGCACAATTACTCTTGAAGAGGCGATGTCGCACGCTGACTCGCGATCCAACCTCGAAGCCAAGATCAACTTCGGCGGCTGATTACTGCCAGACAACCGTAGTGGCGTCAAAGACCGGGCCATCGACGCAGACGCGCTGCATCGTCGGGCCGTCAGGCGTCGTGATCTCGACCGCGCAACCAGCACAACCGCCTACGGCGCAGGCCATAAACTCTTCTAGCGACACCTGGCATGACACGTTGTAACTTGCCGCGAGTTCAGCCACGGCTTTAAGCATTGGTGTCGGGCCGCAGGTGTAAATCTGCGTTTTTTCGCGTTCAGTCTCATCGAGACTCTGCAACCATTGCTCTGCAAGTTCAGTGACGAAACCGCGATGCGTGCCAGCAAAATCAGACAGGCTGCAAAGACGACTCGGAATGCCCCATTCCTCCAACAATGGCATGCAGCTCGCAACGGCGGAGTCTGCCCACGGCGTTGCAAGGTTGGACGCCTGCAGGTCAAATGGAAACGGAATCTCTGAGCCGAGAATGGCCAGCGGTTTGAATGCTTCGTTCTTACGTAGCGCGTCGCCCAGGAAAACCATGGGTGGAATGCCAACGCCGCCGCCGATCAGCAGGCAATTCGGCTTCTCCGGGTCTGCTTCGAAGGGTCGACCGATCGGCCCAAGCAGGCTAACCAGGTCGCCAGGGTGTTTGAGAGCCAACAAGCGCAGGCCATCAC
>JBPCXZ010000174.1:0-3246 GCA_051008055.1 Woeseiaceae bacterium | reverse complement strand
GATGAATATCGCCGTGCCCGCCTGGCTCGCGAGCCAGGGTGTTGGTGCTGGCCAAATTGCGTCATTCCTCGCGGTCATTATCCTGCCGTGGGCTTTCAAGCTTCTGTCTGGCCCGCTGATGGATCGGTACCAGTTTTTACCAATGGGCAGGCGGCGGCCCTGGGTACTCGGCGCACAGCTTGGCATGACGCTGTCTTTCTTCAGCTTGATCCTCATCGAGGATCCGGTGGAACAAATTGGTCTGCTGATGGCCCTGGGTACGCTTATCAATGTATTCGCGGCAACACAGGACGTTGCAGTCGATGGCATGTCTATTGATGTAACGCCCGTCAATGAGCAAGGTCGCCTGAACGGCTTCATGGTATTCGGTAAAGCCATCGGCTGGGGACTGACGTCCGCGGTTGCCGGCACGCTGCTGATCAATTTCGGACTGGGCGTCACTGCGATCGCTGCGGCCGTGGTTCAAACCATTGTGCTTCTTGGCTTCATGTTTACGGTAGAGCGTCGCGGCGAGAAGCGGCTGCCATGGAGTTCGGGTAAAACGATGTCCGAACGACGGTCCGGTAACTCGATCGCCAGCTTGGTGAAAGGGCTCAACACCGTACTATGGACGCGTGTCAGTTTGATCGTCATGACGATCATGGTCTTTGACGGATTCATCAGCGGTTATGGTCATGCACTGATGCCTATTGCTGCCATAAATCTGTTTGGCTTTACCACGCCGGAATGGTCGCAGCTGGTGGCCGGCATGGGACTTGCGGGTGCTGCCACGGCGCTGGTTCTTGGTCCCATGATCGATCGATTCGGCGCCAAGCGAATGTTGATCCTGACTATCGCACTGGTTGCGCTACATGCATTCCTGCTCGCGCAGACCCAGTACCTGTGGGAAAACAGCAACTATGTCAGAGTAATGCTGTCGGTCTGGGTCATCCTCGGACCGGTAACAATGGTGTGCATGATTGCGCTGGCTATGACCATCTGTTCCAGCGCAACCTCAGCGACACAGTTCGCTATCTATATGTCGCTGGCCAATCTTGGCGCTTCGGCTGGTTCAAAAACTTACGGCATGATCGCGGAACAAACCTCTTACGTTGAGGCCTATTTGTTGCTGGGCGCAATTACCATGGTCATGATCTTTGTTATATTTTTTCATCGGCACAACCCGGACAAAAGCAAAAGTCGAAAACACACACCAAATTACACCGTGAGTATGGGCGGTGGCGGCATGTATTTTTCGGGCGCCATGCGTTGCCCTAAGTGCCGATCCGATATGGTGCAGGTTGCGATCGACGGTGTGGAGATCGATCGCTGCTCGACTTGCCATGGTCTTTGGTTTGACGAAGGGGAGCTTAGCCAGATGCGCAGCAAGGAAGCCGCTGTCGTGCTTGATGTTGGTGATGTGGCAACCGGCAAACAGCAAAATGAGATTGAAAATTATCGCTGTCCACGCTGTGCCGGACCGATGAATCGACTCGTCGATCCTCAACAAACGCATATTTGGTTCGAACAGTGTGGTACTTGCCGAGGATCATTCTTCGATGCCGGCGAGCTAACGGATCTCGCCAATGTAACGGTGTCGGACTTCTTTAAGCGATTTGTTACACCAGAGCGGCGGTGACGATACGATTCGAAAGATTGTTCGTTGGCGCTTAACTCCCGAGGACGTGGCTTTTAGATTCTCGTCATCTCAGATATTTCTCGAATCGTAAGCCCAGTGCAGCAGGGCCTGCCGTTGTTTCGCACGGCAGTCCAATTCATATCTCTCACAGTTCTTTTTTATCTGTGCGATATGTCTTCTCATTGCTCGCCAGCGCTTTATCTGTCGTTCATCGTCGTCACACCTGCGCCCAAGGTAGTATCGGCAATACCATTGGAACCAGCCGCGCGGATCATCGTCCCAAATCCATCCTTTTCGCCGCCACTCTGTGAGTGGCTGCGACGCACTGACACCGAAGCAGTTCATTTCCGAGTCGGCCTCGTCCGGGCTCAATTTGGCATTTTCAAACCAGCGTGCCGGAAATTCGTCCTGGCAATCCGTCATGTATTTACCGCCAAAGACTCCAAGTTCCAACATTTCTTGCGGAGTTAGATCCGGCTGGAATTCGAGACCGAAGTTTTCCCCACATGGCTCCGACAGCGTATAGGCATAACCTGACTGCATCAGGTCGTTAACCTGGATTTGCCGGCCGCTCATCGCACTAGCCCTGATTGGCGTCTGTTAGCGTCACCTCGATCATGACCTCGTTACGCCGCATGATCGGGAGGGAAAATGGACTGTTGTACCTTGCCAAAATAGGCTCGCCACTAAATGCGATGCCGGCACTATCGAGCGCTGATCGTAAAGTTGTCTCATGTAGGTTGTAATTCTTCTCGGTCCAACGCCCTGAATAACGACGAACTGCCATAATACGTTCGGGCATTTGTCGTATTCGAACTCGGTCATCGTTGGGAACCGGCAGCGTCGCCAGTGTGTACTTGCGTTCCATCACAAATGCGAAGGTCGTTTGGTTGCTGTCGTCCGCGCTTGTCGCAGTTACCGGAGCAGTCATCGCCATTTTTTCTCCGGACTCTGATTGTCGTGCTTCGACTGGCGCTGTCATCGCCATTTTTGTCGCGCTCTCGTTATCTCCAAATATGTAGCCGGCAAGGATACGAAACGCATCGTTACCTGCTTCGGAAAATTCACCGTCAACGTCAACCTCGGCTACCAGGTAGGGAGCATATCGACGCACTTCAAAATCCTCAAAGGATTCGATCACTTCATACTCGGGTTCTTCTATGGCCATAGCAAAAGGACTAATCAGTAGGATAAGAAACGCTAAAACGCGTGTCGGCATTGGAACTTCTCCAAAACGGCAAATTGTGAAGCTAAATACTACAGCTACACGGCCAATGCGTAAGCACTCCGTTACGACCTGTTACAAAAAAATGCTGGCTAGTCAGCATAAGAGTGGGCACGATCAAAGCATGTTAAAGCCTCGTCTTGTTGGCTTTGGCCGTAATTTTCTTGGGAGTAGAATATGCGATTTTCAGTAGGCATGGTGATATTAATGACGACGATGTTTTCAATGGCCTCAGACACGGCCTTGCTGGACTATGAGTTTCGGCGGCTCGCAACAGACGACGCCGTTAATCTTTCCGAAGCCTATGCCGACAAGGTTCTTCTCGTGGTTAACACCGCATCAAAGTGCGGCAATACCTACCAGTACGAAGGACTGGAGAAGCTCTACCAGGAATATGGCGAGC
>JBPCXZ010000173.1:0-10106 GCA_051008055.1 Woeseiaceae bacterium | reverse complement strand
CCGTGTACGGCGATAAAGCAACCGAAGAGATTTATGGTGAGGTTTTGCCAATCGAGGCAGCCCGAATCGATGTCGTGGATGACGGCGAAACATTTTCACTCAATGGCAGGGAGCTGCAGGCATTCTTCACCGAAGGCCACGCTCGACATCACTACTGTCTAAGCGACCCGCAGTCCAGAGGTGTGTTCACCGGAGATAGCTTCGGAGTTTCTTACCGTGAGCTCGATACGGCGGCAGGCGAGTTTATTTTTCCGACGACGACGCCTGTGCACTTCGACCCGGCAGAGGCACATAAGTCGGTTGACCGCGTCATGAGTTACTCGCCGGAACGGCTGTACCTGACGCACTATAGCGAGGTTCGAAACCTCGACAGGCTTGCTCAAGACATGCACCGTGGTATCGATGCTCTCGTAGCTATTGCGCATGAACACGCGCATTCTGTAGACAGAACGACCGCCTTACAGGAGGCAATTTTTGCATACTTTGCAGCGGGCCTCATTGATCACGGCTTCACCGGCGATCGCGATACAATGTGGTCAGTCCTGCATCTGGATGTAAAACTCAACGCACAAGGCATAGAGGTCTGGTTGGATAGAAATGGATAAATTTCGCGCTTACAGAATTAATGAAAAGGACGGCAATATTGTTGCCGGATTTGAAGAGGTCGGTATCGACGACCTGACCGAGGGCAATGTTGTTATCAAGGTCAGTCACTCGACGATCAACTACAAAGATGCGCTGGCAGCGACCGGCACCGGCAGAATTTTGCGTCGCTATCCGTTAGTTGGCGGCATTGATCTTGCGGGGACCGTTGTTAGCAGTGACGCCACCGACCTCGCCGAAGGCGATGCGGTCCTGGTAAATGGGTGTGGTCTTAGCGAAACCATCGACGGTGGTTACGCGGAGTATGCGCGTATCGACAGCGCGAGCATCGTGCCGGTACCAGACGGCATGAGCCCGGCCGAAACCATGCAAATAGGCACCGCAGGTTATACGGCTGCGTTGGCGATTCATCGCATGGAACAAAATGGGCAGCTGCCAGAGAACGGACCAATTGTTGTGAACGGCGCAACCGGCGGCGTTGGCAGCATCGCCATTGATATGCTCAGTGGTCGCGGTTACGAAGTCGTAGCGGTTACCGGCAAGCAAGAGCAAAGCGAATACCTCAAGAGTATTGGCGCCAGTCAGGTTCTGATTCGTGACGAAATGGATCTGGGCAAACGACCGATGGAAAAAGCTCAGTGGGCTGGAGCCATAGATAACCTGGGCGGTGAACATCTGACCTGGCTCACGCGGACAGTTGGTTATGGCGGCAATATCGCCAGTATCGGACTGGCAGCCGGCATCAAGCTGGAGACAACGGTCATGCCGTTCATACTCCGGGCGGTCTGTCTGTTGGGGATTAACTCGGTCGATACGCCAGTCGACCTTAGGCAGCGCGTCTGGCAACGCATTGGTACAGACCTGAAACCGCAACATCTCGACAAGATCGGGCATAAAACCATCACGTTCGACGAACTTCCCGAGCATTTCCAGGCATATATCGACGGGGCCGTCACGGGCCGCATCGTTGTAGAAATAAACTGAGCGACTGCTCTATTTGGGAAACGCCCCTCCGGTGGTTTAGAATCGCTGCCCCGTTATTTTAATCACGATTAAAATTTCGTCTGAAACTAACGAAAGAGGGCGCGACGCATGGGCGCAGCAACAAACTTCCGGGCGGCGCTTGAGGCAGAGCGGCCGCTGCAAATCGTAGGCGCAGTCAACGCCTATACCGCAATGCTGGCCGAAAAGGCTGGCTTCAAAGCTATTTACTTGTCAGGCGCAGGTGTTGCCAACGCATCCTTTGGTATGCCCGACCTCGCGATGACGACACTAAACGACGTCTGCGAAGATATTCGTCGAATAACGTCAGCGACGGACCTGCCATTATTGGTTGATGCTGATACGGGCTGGGGTGGCGCGTTCATGATCGGCCGGACCATTGCGGAAATGCACCGCGCGGGTGCAGCGGGCTGTCACCTCGAAGACCAGGTTGCTGCCAAGCGCTGCGGCCATCGCCCAGGAAAAGCACTCGTAGAGACCAGCGAAATGTGTGACCGGATAACGGCAGCAGTGGATGGTCGGGGTGATAATGACTTCATCATCATGGCGCGTACCGATGCGCATGCGGTAGAAGGCCAGCAGGCGGCCCTCGATCGTTCGGCAGCTTACGTTGAGGCGGGCGCCGACATGATCTTCGCTGAAGCATTGACGACAGCGGAAGAATACAAACAGTTTACGGACACCATAAAGGTGCCTGTGCTGGCGAACCTGACCGAGTTCGGAAAAACGCCGTTGTTCACGACGGACGAGCTCGCAGCGGTTGGCGTCAGCATGACCTTGTATCCGCTTAGTGCGTTTCGTGCGATGTCAAAAGCGGCACTGGATGTTTACGAAACACTGCGTGCCGATGGCACGCAACAGGCCTCGGTTGACGCGATGCAAACAAGAACGGAACTGTATGAAGTGCTTGGTTACCAGGAGTACGAAGACAAGCTAGACGCGTTATTCGCGTACAAAGGATTAGAGACAGGCAAAGACTAGAGAAGGCAGGAAAATACTATGGCAGAGAAGAAAAAAACCGGTGGTCTCGCGGGTGTCACCGCAGGAGCAACTGCGCTATGCACCGTAGGTAAGGAAGGTGCAGGACTAACCTATCGTGGTTACGATATTTACGATCTTGCCGAAAATGCCTGCTTTGAAGAAGTGGCGTTCCTGTTGTTGCACGGTCACCTGCCAACGCAAAGCGAACTCGACAACTACATAGAAAAAATCAAAGCAAATCGCGGCCTCCCTGCCGATCTCAAAACTGTCCTGGAGATGATTCCCGCCGACGCACACCCTATGGACGTCCTGCGCACCGGTGTTTCCTTCCTCGGCAACATCGAACCCGAAGGTGACTTCGCCAACCAGGAAAATATTGCGGATCGCTTACTAGCTTGTCTGCCGTCTATGTTGCTCTACTGGCATCGTTTTCACACCGACGGTGTGCGCATCGATACAGAAACCAGCGACGACAGCGTGTCAGGACATTTCCTGCATATGCTGCATGATCAAGCGCCGTCTGAACTGCATAGAAAATCGCTGGACACCACATTGATTCTGTACGCGGAACACGAGTTCAACGCGTCCACTTTTGCGGGTCGTGTTATTACCGGAACCTTGTCGGACATGCACTCAGCGGTAACGGGAGCAATCGGCGCATTGCGCGGCGCGCTGCATGGCGGCGCGAACGAAGCGGCGATGGCTTTGATATCAAAATTCGATACGCCGGAGGCAGCCACGGAAGGCGTGCAGCAGATGCTCGCTAACAAAGATCTGATTATGGGATTCGGTCACCGCGTCTACACGACCTCTGATCCACGCAACACGGTTAATAAGGCCATGTCGAAGAAGCTTGCTGATGATGTTGGCAACACCGTGCTGTACCCGGTATCGGAAGCAGTCGAAAAAGTAATGTGGGACGAGAAAAAACTGTTCGCTAACGCCGACTTCTTCGCGGCTAGCGTGTATCACTTCCTGGGCGTGCCGACGTACCTGTTCACGCCGATATTCGTTTGCTCACGCATCACCGGCTGGGCTGCACATATTATGGAGCAGCGCAGCAACAACAAACTCATCCGGCCTGCGGCCGATTACATAGGACCCGACCTGCAAGAGTGGGTCGCGATAGAGGATCGTAAATAGCATGTCCAATATTGATATTCGTTCGGCGAAGCGCCCCGACTGGGACAAGGAACTCGCCGACATTGCAGATTTCGTCTGCAATACACAGATCGACAGCGATGTCGCTTATGAAACGGCGCATTACTGTCTGATGGACACGCTTGCCTGCGGTTTTCAGGCGCTCGACTATCCAGCTTGCACGAAACTGCTTGGTCCGGTTGTGCCCGGCGCAACACTGCCCGGCGGCGCACGAGTACCCGGCACGTCTTACGAGCTCGAGCCGGTAATGGCCGCGTTTAACATCGGTGCTATGAACCGCTGGCTGGACTTCAACGACACCTGGCTGGCGGCAGAATGGGGTCACCCATCCGATAACCTCGGCGGCATTCTTGCTGTTGCCGACTACCTGTCGCGGCAAAACCGGGCAGAAGGCAAAGACCCGCTGACGATGGGTGACGTTCTCACGGCAATGATTAAGGCCCATGAGATTCAGGGCGTGCTCGCACTTGAGAACAGTTACAACCGCGTTGGCCTCGATCATGTTTTGTTGGTGCGGGTTGCATCGGCTGCAGTGGTTACGCGAATGCTTGGCGGTGACGATGAAAAAGTGCGCAACGCTTTGTCGCATGCATGGGTTGATGGTTGTTCTCTACGCACCTACCGACACGCGCCGAACACGGGTTCACGCAAAAGTTGGGCGGCGGGTGATGCAACCAGTCGTGCGGTTCGATTAGCGCTTATCGTCATGACCGGCGAGATGGGCTATCCGTCCGCGCTGTCGGCTAAGACCTGGGGCTACTACGACGTGCTCTTTAAAGGTAATCCGTTCAAGTTCCAACGCGGCTACGGTAGCTATGTCATGGAGAACGTGCTGTTCAAGATTTCCTATCCAGCAGAATTTCATTCACAAACCTGCGTCGAGGCGAGCATGACTCTGCATCCGCAAGTGAAAGACCGCATCGACGATATTGAGAAGGTTGTTATCGAGACGCAGGAAGCGGGTGTACGCATAATTGACAAGACCGGCCCGCTCGATAACCCGGCCGATCGTGACCATTGCATTCAATACATGTCCGCCGTGCCATTAATCTTCGGTCGTCTGACCGCAGCAGACTACGAAGACGATGTCGCGTCGGATCCACGCATCGACGAGCTGCGCGCGAAGATGCAAGTACGCGAGAATGAGCAGTACACCAAGGACTATTTCGATTCAGACAAGCGTTACATCGGTAATGCTGTGCAGGTCTTTTTCAAGGACGGCAGTAGCACCGACCGTATCGAAGTACATTTCCCGATCGGTCACCGCGAGCGCCGCGAAGAAGGCATCCCGGTCTTGAAACAAAAGTTTGTCGACAGCGTGTCGCCGAAACTGGCCGACGGTCAATGGGAAACACTGAATGCACTGTGTGCCGATCGCGACAAGCTTGCCGCGACTGCCGTAGACGATTTCATGGCATTGCTGGTCGTCTAAGGGCTGAGGAAATTCCAAATCTCGGGCAGTAATCTGCGCGGCGCTTCCGTCTGCGGGTAATGACCAATATCGTCGAAGCAAACCGCTTCGGCGGTCGGCACGAGCTCGCAGAAGTGCGCATACATGTGTTTACCGGAAATCGGATCCATGCCGCCGTCAACGAGTTTCAGCGGCGCGGTGGACTTTTGCAGTGCGCCGACCCAGCGTTCGCGAAATTCGCGGCGCTCGGCAATGTAATGCATCAGTGTATGGCTGATGCGATGCCCGTTGTTATGCGCGATCAAACGCCAGAAGTCATCAAGCTCCTGTTCACTTGGTTGCGTGGTCGGGGCAAAGACCTGCCGAAAATTTCGGCCAAAGCGCTGCCGGTTCATCAGTCGGCCGACGAGAAAGCCGAACGGACTGCTGCCCAATCGCTGAATTGGCAACAGCCGATGCTGTTCGGGGAACAGGCCACCGTTCAGCAATAACATGCGACCAAGCCCGAACGTAGCGCCCTGCTCGTTGCGTCGAGCCAATAATTCCTGAGCGACCGTGTCGCCGTAATCATGGGCGACGACATCAAACTCGGAGACGCCGAGCATCTGCAGCAGCTCCAGCTGGATGTCGGCTTGCCGGCGAATCGAATATCCCGATTTGGGTTTAGCAGACAACCCGAAGCCGAGCATGTCACAGGCGATGACGCGCCGATGTTCGGCAAGCGCGGCCCATATTAGATGCCAATCCCAGGACGAGGTTGGAAAGCCGTGAATCAGCAGCAATGGTCGGCCCTGACCAGCCACCCAGTAGGCAATGCGGTGTGGCCCATGGTCAAAAAACTGCGCGCGAGCGATCCATTCGTCGAGTGTCAGAGTTGCTGCCGACATTGCGGTGCTCCGTAGCCGTATACTCACAAAACAATGCAAGACAGAGTAGAACAAATCGCCAAAGCCGTCGAAGCAGTCGCTCCTGAGCGACCGGCTGGTAGCGATGAAAAATTCGCCAGGCTGCTTGTGGAGCTGGAACGCTGGAACCAGAAGGTCAACCTGACCGCGATTCGCGACCCGGACGAAATGATTACAGGCCATCTGCTCGACAGTCTCGTTGCCCGGCCACTCCTCCAGGGCAGCCGCATTCTCGATATGGGCACGGGCGCCGGTTTTCCCGGCCTGCCGCTCGCAATCTGCGAGCCGGACCGCCAATTTGAGCTCGTTGACGGCAACAATAAAAAGATCACGTTCGTGCAACATGCGGTGGCAGCGCTGGATCTGGCTAACGTTTCAGCGACCTGGGCGCGCACGGAGGACTTTGCACCCGAGCAGCGCTTTGATACGGTGATCGCACGAGCAGTAGGTCCGCTGGCCCGACTTGTTAAGATGGCGGGGCACCACGTAAGAGAGAACGGGGTGTTTGTGGCGATGAAAGGCCGCTACCCGGAAGAAGAACTAAAAAAACTGCCGAAGAGCTGGATGTACGAAATTGTAGAGCTGGATGTGCCGGGACTGGCAAAGGGTTCGCGGCATGCTGTTCTGCTAACACGCAGGTAGACCATGACACGCATTATTGCAGTAGCCAATCAGAAAGGTGGTGTCGGCAAGACGACCACGGCCGTGAATCTGGCTGCATCGCTCGCAGCGACGCAGCGGCGCGTGTTGTTGATCGACATGGACCCGCAGGGCAACGCGACCATGGGCTGCGGCATCAACAAGATGGAGATCGACAATACCACTTGTAATGTACTGCTAGGTGAGGCGAGCGCAGCCGACACCATTGTGTCCGCTCCCGAAGGCAATTTTGCAGTCATGCCCGGCAACGAAGACCTGACGCTGGCCGAGGTCAAGCTGTTGCAGGAAATCGGCCGCGAGATGAAACTGCGCAAGGCGCTGGCGCCGGTTACCGGTCTGTACGACTTTATTCTCATCGACTGTCCGCCCTCAATAAACATGCTAACCGTGAATGCGTTGACGGCGGCGGACGGCGTACTGATTCCAATGCAGTGCGAGTACTACGCGCTGGAAGGCCTGAGTTCATTGCTCGACACGATCGAACAGGTGCGTGATTCGGTGAATCCTTCGCTGGAGCTGTACGGCATCCTGCGAACCATGTTCGACCCACGCAACAACCTGTCCAACGAAGTGTCCATGCAACTAATCAAACATTTTGACCGGCAGGTATTTCGTACCATCATCCCGCGTAACATTCGTCTGGCCGAGGCGCCCAGCTTCGGACGCCCAGCCTTGTTGCACGACCGATCATCGCGCGGCGCTATTTCCTATCTTGCGCTTGCAGGTGAAGTGTTGCGCAGAGAAGATGCACGCGAAACCCGACTTCGAGTAGTTTGAATTTATGACACCCAAAAAACGACTTGGCCGCGGCCTTGACGCATTGCTTAGTAAGCCTGCACAAGCACCGCAGGCGGTCCCTGAAAACAAACCGAGCGAGGACGGACTGGCCCTGATTCCGGTGGAGCATCTGCAGCGCGGCCAATATCAGCCACGCGTGGATATCCGCCAGGACTCGCTCGAAGAGCTCGCAAGCTCAATTCAGGCGCAAGGCGTCGTTCAGCCCATCGTTGCCCGGCCGGTTGCTTCTGGTAATAACAAAACCCAACGCTACGAAATCGTTGCTGGCGAACGCCGCTGGCGTGCGGCGCAAATGGCGGGTCTGCATGAGATTCCGGCGATCATCCGCGATATCCCGGATGAGTCAGCAATTGCGATGGCGCTGATCGAAAATATCCAGCGCGAAAATCTGAACCCTATAGAAGAATCACGTGCACTTGATCGACTAATTCGCGAGTTTGACTTGACGCATGCCGAAGCCGCGGAGGCTGTTGGTCGTTCAAGAGCATCGGTCAGCAATTTGCTGCGCCTGCAGGAATTGTCGGAAAAAGTCTTGCCCATGCTGGAATCACGCCAGCTTGAGATGGGGCATGCGCGCGCACTGTTGTCCATTACGAATGCAACGCAACAACATGATGCTGCACGCCAGGTAGTGAAGAACGGCATGTCGGTGCGTGAGACCGAGCGACTGGTACGTCGCATGCTGGACAACGGTGGCAAGAAAAAATCTGCCAAAGGAAAAGCCGAAGGTAACGCTGACATCCGCCGGCTTGAAGTTGAGGTGTCAGAAAAGCTGGGCGCCAAGGTTCGAGTCGATCACACGAAGAAAGGCTCTGGCAAAGTCGTCATCAGCTACAACAGCCTCGACGAGCTCGATGGCATCCTCAAGCACATCAAGTAAACGTTACTGGCTTTAGTTGTTGGAGTCGTTTGCCGCAGCCGGCGGCTCACCAGGGCCGTAAACGCGGCGCATCAGTTTTGGGAGCACCGCTTCCGAGATAAGAAAGCCCTGCATCTTGTCGCACTGAATGGTCTTCAGGAATTTGAAGGTCTCCATATCCTCAACGCCGGCCGCGGAGACCGACATACCGAGGTTGTGCGCAAGCCCCGATATCGCTGCCAGAACCTGCTGTGTTACGGGGTCGTTCTGCGCACGCTGTAACGCACTGGCCCGAATCTTTATTTCGTCGAACGGCAGCTGATCGAAGGTGCCTAGCGATGCCGCCGCAACCCGGAAGTCATCCAGACAAAGCCGAAACCCCTTCTCACGCAATGCTGTAATCGTCTTCAGGTGTGCGGACTCAGGGTCGGTGAGATCCTGCTCGGCCACCTCGAACGAAAAATTTGCTGGCTTGAGACCAAACTTGGTCACAATCTTTTCGTATTGGTCCGCCAGGCCGGGTTCGCCAAGCAGGCTGGACGCCAGATTCACACACATATCGAACTGCAGGCCCTGATTACGCCACTTCACCAGCTGGCCGGCCGCGTCGCGCAGCACATACTCGCTGATCGCTGGCATCAACCCGAATGCCGCCACTTCAGGCAGGAATTCGAGCGGGCCAACCGGGCCATGTTGCGGATGCCGCCAACGCAGTAGCGCCTCGGCTTCACAGGTCTGCCAGGAGGTATCCGAGCTGCGCTGCACCTTGGGCTGAAACTGCAGCATGAATTCGTTGTTTTCGAGTGCATTCTCGAGGTCTTCGCGGGACAGCCGCAACATACGACGGCGGCAGCTACGCGCTGCAGTGCTGAGCTGGTCAAAATCAAACTCCGGCGGTACCCACTGCAGATTCGCCTTTTCGACCAGCTTTTCCACCAATTCAGCTTTTCTGCTGGAGCGTAGCGCCTTGCTGTTGGCGGCGAGAATAACGCCGAAACAGCCCTTGTCCTCGGCGGAACACACCCGTTGGACCACCGCGGGGCTAATATCCGCCTCCGACAGCACCAGGATGCGGCGCAGCTGTCCCTTCAGGAGCTCACTCAAGACAGAATGGCTGTCGAACCAGGTGGACGTGAGCCCCAGCTCCCGTGCCACCTCCAGCAGCGAGCGGTTGTCTCTGAGCGACTGATGAGCGATCAATAACATGGTCGAAATCCTGCCAAATGTGCCTCATTTATACCGCCGAACGGCGGCCACAGATGTGCGCTAGGTCGCATTGACATAAATCAGCAAAAACCCTTAAAAAATAGGGGCCAGAGCCCTATTTTCTAATTCTGGTTTGAGCTCTTTTGTGGTTGCCTTGAACAGGGGTCGCCACTATAATGCGCGAGCTGTTTACAGGCCTGCCTGGAATCACCGAATAAACAAGCGCCACAAGTCGCCGGAAAAGCGGATGGACGTGGCGTTTTTAGTGCCGGAGATAAGCGGAAAATGCTGAAGGTACTAATTGCACAAATCGGGATTGGGGTAGTTCTGACCGCCGTGCTCTGGGGAGTTAACGGACAGGTAGCAGGGCTTTCCGCACTACTGGGTAGCGCAACCTGCTTCGTCCCAAACGCCTTTTTAGCGCTTCGGCTGGCAGTGCCGCGCCGGGGTCCAGGGGCAAAAGACCTGCTTCGAGCGGCTTACATTGGTGAGATAGGCAAACTGGCGATCACCGTGCTGA
>JBPCXZ010000172.1:0-3415 GCA_051008055.1 Woeseiaceae bacterium | reverse complement strand
AGAAACAAGTCGAGCGTGTCGAAGGCGTAAGGGATGTTCGCGTGCGAGTCGATTGGGATGCTAAGTGGGATCGATCGATGATGTCCGAACGTGCCAAAGAATACGCCGCCAAGAGCGGCTACCGAATTTAGCGGAGGAGTTGTCATGTCATTGGGACGATCATCAGAGCAGGACGTGATGTTTGAAGTATTTGGCCGCGACCAGGTTGAGCGCCCGTTGTCGCATATCGGCAGCATCGTTGCACCGAATCAGGAGCTGGCCGTTGCCCGGGCCAGGATGCTGTACTCGGAGCGGCCGTGGGTTGAACTGTGCGTGGCGCCTGCTGATGTTTTCATGGGGTGTTTGAAGCCCAATCAGCGCGGCATCGTGGGTATGGCTTAATGGCACGCGTAGCCCATACGAATCAGTACGACGAGGAGGTCGCATGCCCCTGGTGCGAGTCCACGAAAACGCGGCTTGTTAGTCCGTATGGACCAAGCGTCGCCGAGATGATGTTCAAGTGCATGGATTGTGCACAAAGTTTTGGTTGGTTGAAGTGGGAGCATCGGCTCCCCAACGTGTAGGACGAGTTATGAGTAATCTGAAAGCAGATCTATTGTGTATTGCCGACAGCAACTGGGTACTGGGCCACTGGTATACCAACTGCATGTTAAATGGCCGTGAACTGACGGACTTCACTTCGATGGCCGGCATTGCCGAAGATAAGCTCGGGCATGTGCGAGCATTATTTCGCTTCATGGAAGAACATTTCGATCTTCCGGAGTACCAGTTGGAGTTCGGCCGTGATGCAGAACAGATCCACAGCATGGAATTACTGGACGCTCCGCCGCAGAACTGGGCTGATTTTATTCTGACGTTGTTTCTTGCTGACGTCGCCATCTGGCAATTTACCAACGGTCTTCGCGAAGCTGGTTCGACACCGATCACCAACTTGTTAACCAAGTTCGGAGAGGAAGTCTACTTCCACCAACTGTGTATCGATGGCTGGCTGAAAGCGCTGGATGAGAGCGAGCAAGTGGATCTGGAGTCTGCGTTGCGACGCAGGCTGGCCATTGCTCTGGCTTGGTTTGATGACGAGGACGCGCAGGCGAACTATTTAAAGGCGATCGAGAAAAAACTGGCGATTAGTCTGGACACGGCGGTAGCCGACAAGGGTCAGTGGGATGCGCTGCGCCGGCGGACCAACGGCAGTCAAATGCCACCGCGACTCTGGGAGTCGATCGTTCCAACCAGTGACGAAGCTTTGCTGGCAAGACGTCCGCTCGCCGTTAGCGTCGATGACAACATCGACTTGTTTAGCAAAACCAAGAAAGACGAAACCGAACCGCAGTTTGGCTAATTGCCGAAGGTGCCTAACCGTTGTCGGCAATCTCGACTTCGATGCCGTCCATGTCGTCCGTCATATGGATTTGGCAGCAAAGGCGGCTGGCGTCGCGTCGATTCTCAACCATGAAAAGCATGGCATCTTCGAGGTCCTCTACCGGAGTTAGTTTCGATGACCAACGCGGGTCGATGAAGGCATGGCAGGTGCCACAAGCGGCTGCACCGCCGCATTCGGCGATCATGCCGGGGATCTGCTGATTGAAGGCGCCTTCCATCAGCGTGTAGCCGGGCTCGACTTCAACCTCGTGGCGCGCGCCTTGCGGGTCGATGTAAATGACAGTTGCCATGCAGTAAATAATCACTTTTGAAAGATTAGCTATTGTAAGATCGATTCAAAATAAACAGCAATCATTACAGGTAATCATTATGTTCGAACGACTCTGTCAGCCCAGCTGGTTTTGCGTCGCAACCATAATAGTTGCGAGTGCGTTGATTTTGAGTGCATGTACGTCTGGCAATACGCAGGAAGGCTACGACGTTGTAATCCTTAATGGCCGGGTTATCGATCCGGAAACGGAATTCGATGCCGTGCGAAACGTCGGCATTCGCGATGGCATCATCGTCACGATTACCGAGAATGAAATTGAAGGCGCTGACACTATCGATGCGGCTGGACATGTTGTGTCGCCAGGATTTATCGATACTCATCATCACGGCGCCGGCAACCCCTGGGGTGTAAAGGCCAGCCTGCGCGACGGTGTGACGTCACCGATGGATCTCGAGCTGGGAACAATCAATGTTGATGCCTGGTATGCCGAGCGCGAAGGTAAGTGGGCGGCGAACTACGGTGCTGCTGCCTCGCACGAGTTTCATCGGATGCGCGTGCTCGACGGCATGGAGATTCCTGAGCCGATGGACGGCAAAGACTTTGGCCATCTGCGCAACGCGTCATATGAAGAGAACGACGTGGCGGACTGGGCTGTTACCCGCGCGACGCTGGAGCAGCTTAACGAGATGTTGACCAACATTGATGAGGAATTGCGCGCAGGGGCTCTCGGCATTGCGTCGACGACTGGCTACATGGCCAATGGTGTCACGACACTTGAGCTGTTCAATGTGCAAAAGGTAGCCGCCAACTACGGTCGGTTGTATTCGTCGCATGTTCGACTGCTGGGTAACTCTAGTCCACCGACCGAAGCGACATTGGGCGCGTTTGAGGAGATCGCCAACGGAATTGCGCTCAATCAGCCGCTGATTTTCAGTCACAACAACAATTTCGGCTGGTGGGAGGTGGAGGAGCACCTGCAGTTGTTGCGAGATCAAGGCTATAACGTCTGGTCAGAGTACTACCCCTATACCTGCGGCTCCTCGACTATCGGTTCCGAGTTCGTCAAACCCGACAATATCGGAGCGCTGGGTCTCGACTACACCGACATGATTGACCCTCGCAATGGCGAGAACATGGATCGCGAGATCTATGATCGCATCGTTGCCGAAGACCCTGCGTACATAATTATTCTGTGCATTCCTGCTCGCGAAGATTGGTTGCCGATGTGGCTGGAAGTGCCACACATGACGGTCGCTGGTGACCAGATGCCGCCTGTTAACGACGCTGGCGAATCATTGACCTGGGACGATCCATTCGAGGCGTACAACGGGCATCCGCGGACCGTCGGCACGCATGCTAAGACCTTGCGGCTAGGGCGTGAGCATGGCATTTCGCTGATGCAGAGTATTTCGCAGAATAGTTACTGGGCGGCGAAGCACCTTGGCGATGCGGGAATTGAGGCGATGCGGCTGCGCGGCCGTATGCAGGAAGGTATGGTCGCGGACATTACAATCTTTGATGCCGAAAACGTTACTGACAACGGCACCTACATGGTTGGAGAGAATGGACGCCCATCGACTGGTATTCCATATGTGCTCGTAAATGGTGTCGTCATGGTTCGTGACTCGGTGGTAACAGAGGGTGTCTATCCTGGTCAGGCGATTCGCTTCGAAGAGGAAGACAAAGGCAGATTTGAGCCGCTGTCCAAGGAAAAATATCTGAAGAAGATGCTGGCGCCTGAATAAGCGTCAGACAATAGACAGA
>JBPCXZ010000171.1:0-7351 GCA_051008055.1 Woeseiaceae bacterium | reverse complement strand
TCGCGAAGCGCCAGTGAAACCGCTTCCGGACGAAGCGCTCGAACCAGATCTATTTGTTGTTCGCTGCTGTACTTCCCTACTGCTTCTGTTGTTACCTGAATTACAAGATCGTCGCCTACTCTTTTTCGGACCGCGGCAATCGCGTCTTGATAACGATCAGCATCCAGAGAATGCGCGCCCTCATCGTCACGTACATGCAGATGCAGAACTGAAACCCCGGACTCCAACAACGCCGCAGCGTCATCCGCGGATTCCTGTGCTGTTATCGGCAACGCCTTGTGGTCTGCATGATCGCGCCGAGCGCCATTAGGCGCCGCCATGACAATGACCTTGTCCCGTGCAAGATCTGCAAAGTTCGTCATGCGGGCTTCAGACCGGTTTTGCTCAATGCTCGGCCAAGCTTCTCGACCAGTTCAATGACATTGCTTTCTGTAAAGATATACGGAGGTGCAAGCAGAATATGCGCGCCCGAGGTACCGTCCGCCGTTCCGCTGCCCGGATAGATTATCAGGCCTTCTTCCATGGCCGCATTTTTTAGTGCCGCGGCAAGCGCCGGGTCCGCCGGCGCTTTCGTGGCACGATCCGACACAAGTTCAATTCCAATGAAAAGACCGCGACCCCGAATGTCGCCCACACAAGGGTTGTCAGCGAGGTCGGTATGCAGCGCATCGCGAAGAACGCTGCCAATTTTCTGCACGTTATTGAGCAGCTCTTGCTCATCGATCACATTAGACACGGCGATAGCCGCCGCGCAGGCCGTCGCATGACCTATATAAGTATGCCCATGTGAAAACGAGCCAAACTTTTCAGCGATAACGTCATAAATGTATCCTTGCGCGATCGTTGCGCCAATGGCCTGGTAACCGCCGCCCAGACCCTTCGCAATTGTGACAATGTCTGGGACAACATCGTCCTGCTCGAACGCGAAATAAGTTCCGGTGCGGCCGCTGCCGGACATGACTTCGTCAAGAATCAGCAGGATGTTGTGCTCATCACAAATTTCACGAATCCTGCGAAAATACCCGGGCACTGGCGGCGCCACACCGAGTGTCGCACCGCTAACCGTTTCCGCGATAAACGCGGCAATACTGTCCGCACCGTGGTCTGCAACCGCTTTTTCGAGAGAATGCGCCGCCCTCTCGCCGTACTCTTCGACGGTTTCATCGACGCCCTGGTGACGGAATGCATAGCAAGGATCAATTCTCGGCCAGTCATGCAGGATCGGCGAGTAAATCTTGCGTCGTCCAGGATTACCCGACACCGATAACGCGCCCAAAGTGTTGCCGTGATAACTCTGAGTGCGGCTAACAACGACATGCTTGTCTGGCTTGCCTCTGGCCAACCAATATTGCCGTGCCAGCTTAATTGCGGTTTCGTTGGCCTCAGATCCGCCTGACACAAAATAGATCCGCGCATCAGTAACCGGGAACCGCTCCGCCAGCCGTGCGGCGAGTTGCTCTTGGGGCTCATTGGTAAAAAACGCGGTATGCGCATAGGCGATCTGATCAAGCTGCGCTTTTATTGCAGCGATCACTTCCGGATGGCCGTGGCCCAGGCAACTGACCGCTGCGCCACCGCAACCATCCAGGTATTCATTGCCATCGGCGTCGTAGAGATAGACACCCTCGCCGCGTGTTGCAACCGGGTAGTTATAGCCGTCGCTGCGATAAAAGACATTGCTCATGGCGCCGATCATCCGCCACTTTTGCAGTGGTCGGCAAGGCTTTTCGCGATCAATTATTTCGTTGCGGTAGAAACTGTTTTGCCAAGCATTTCAATCTCGCCGTCCGCCGAGCGCATGAGTTGCGACGACTCAAGATCGACGCGGTTTCTGCCCGCGCGCTTAGACCGATACAGAGCTCGATCTGCCTTCACTACAACATCGGTAAGACTGGCGTCCTGATCCGAAATCGTGGCAACACCGAAACTGGCGGTCATGACGATTTGTCGACCGGCGCTCACCATCGGTGAAGACGCCATCTTGATGCACAGTTCATCGGCGATTTTCGTTGCCTCGCGAATACTTGTTCCTGGCAGTACCAAGGCGAATTCTTCTCCACCTATTCTGGCGACAATATCTGCGGCCCTGCGATTCTCGGACAACAGGTTTGCAAAGTGCTGCAAAGCTTCGTCGCCGATGCCATGACCAAACTCGTCGTTCACGGACTTGAAGTGATCAATATCGGCGACGATCACAGAGACTGTGGATTCAGTCCGTCGTGCATTTGAATATGCAACTGCCGACTGTTCGCCGAAGCCGCGACGATTAAACAGCTTGGTAAGCTGATCGCGCACCGCAATTTCTTTCATATCTTCATAGAGATCGGATGCGAGCATGAAAATAACGAACATTCCCATACCAACCAGACCGGCTGGTCGCAACAACACGCTCGGGTGCACAAACATCTGCTCCATGACCGCTTCGATTTCTGGCCCTTGCTTGTAGATACTCACGGCATACGGAATTTGGGAAATGCCGAACAGAATCATTGATATGGCTGACGCCCATTCAGCCGCGCGTGTTTTTTCACGATGCCGGATGATCATGATCGATGCGAGTATCAGGCTAACGGCACCAACGACTGGAAAGATCGCAGCGCTGAGTCCGATATTCTGACTAACCAGTGTGGTCCACATGACACCGGTAAACAGAAGTATCGAGACCGGCCACAGATTGTTCGGCAGATACTGGCAGTTGGTCCGCTCGCAATGACCTCGCAGCGCAAGCGTCAATGTTGCAAATCCGAATGCGTTTGCGGTCAGCCAATAGGTCTCGAAACTCGGAAATCGCTCTGCATTCAGATGCGCCATCCAGTAGATCGCCAGCGAGGTGAACGCCATCGACCAACGCAGCGCCCACGGCTTCTCGCCGAGCGTCTTCCATGCCATGTAGAAGACGATCGCGATCATTAAGCTTACGAGGCCAAGTGCTGCCTGTATGTAGCCGACCGGTGTTGTGTCCATACGCCGATATTTCCCTTTATGCCCCGTTATTGTGCCAACTCATTTGCTCCAGAAAGTTGACGTAGGGCACGTTTTTTTAGCGAAGTGGAAAATTGATACAGGCGGACCAACAAAAAAGCCCGGCGTTTGCCGGGCTTTTCAGGTGAAGCTTGCTAGTCGTTCTTAGAAGCGCCAGGCGATGTCGAGGCGCAGGACTTCCAGGCTTGGTTTGCTGGTCGACTTGCTGACATCAACTTCCGTGATGCCGTAACTGCCCTTAAGGGTCATACCATTGTTCAGGTCCCAGCGAAGGCCGAGCGCGCCGGAATAGTATTCGCGGGTCTTGTCGTAGGTGCTGTAGAAGGTGTCGCAAATATAACCCCACCATGGATCCCACCAGCAACCGGTAATCGGCGGCTGATCGGCAATGTTGGTATCAATGTTTGCCCAACCAAAACCTAATTCCGCATAAGGGGTTAGTGGAGCATCCAGCAGGTTGAACGTACCCTTGATGCCATACTGGAAAATACTCAGCTCGTGTGAGATCTGCTCAGGAAGGCCAATGCCGTCATCTGGAATCAACAACGCATTGTAGTCCGGCGACGACCAGGCCAGTTCTCCGCCCACGGAAAAATGACTGTTGAAGTTGTAGTTCAGCGCGACGCCCCAGCCAAGCGCGCTATCTGTGGATACCGCAGAGCCGTTGCTACCGCGTAAGTCTTCTCCACCGGTATCCTGAACAATCACGGCAAACTCCCACGTGTCATCCCGGCTGTTCTGCTGCGCGACAGCTGTGGTCGAAAGACCCAAGACTGCCAGCAAAAATAGTGCTTTCTTCATTTCTTTATTCTCCAATACTCGGCCCACGTACAGCAGCCGCTTTAACTTGCGCAACCACGGTGTCGCCGGGCTGCAAATTCAATTCTTCGCGTGACCGCCGCGTAATTCGGGCAATCAACTCGTCTTGCCCGGCGGCAATTCTCACCAGCTGCGTCGGGCCGTGCGTATCCTGAACATCTATTACCGAAACGTCAATTAGATTCAATATAGATGACCGCTCAGGGCGATCCCTGCAGAGACTAATATCGCTTGCACGAATCCTTAGGCGCAGGCTGTCGCCAATAGTTCCCAGGTTTCCAGGCAACCAGAATTCGGCGGCGGCGCATTTCACCAGGCTGAGCTCGAATTTTTCGTCAAACCGAGTCATTCTGCCGGCGATCAGAGCACCGGCCTCGTCGCCGGCGAGCGCCGGCACGTCGAGTCGAACCAGTACCGACTGCAGGTTGCCGCTAGCTGCAATCTTGCCCTGGTCGAGTACGATCAAATGGTCACACAGCCGACATATCTCGTCCATGTTATGGCTGACGTAGATGATCGGCACAGATGACTCGGCATGCAGGCGATCCAGGAACGGCAAAATGTCTTGCTTGCGCGCGTCGTCCAGCGAAGCAAGTGGCTCGTCCATGAGGACGAAACGCGGCGCGCGTAGAAGTGCTCTCGCGATCGCGACTCGCTGCGCTTCACCGCCGGACAACTCCCAGGTGCGACGTGTCAGCAGATGCTCGAGACCCAGGAGCACGACGACTTCATCGACACCAGGTCCATTGTCCCGTCGTCGGCGCCGCATTCCATACTCAATATTGCCGCGTACATCCAGGTGCCGAAACAGCCGCGGCTCCTGGAAGACGTAGCCGATCTCCCGTTCATGAGCCGGGGTAGTAGCGGGCTTGTTCCATTCTTGGCCAGCCACAGACAACCTGCCCACATCGGGATTTTCCAGCCCCGCCAGACAGCGCAATAGTGTCGTTTTTCCGGCGCCGGATTGACCATATATTCCGGTCACGCCACGCATGGGAAGTTCGGCCACAACATCAAGAGCGAAGTCACCTCGCTTTATGGCATAGCGAAAACTTATGAGCTGCTCACCGTTCATCATTGTCGCCAACGACGATTAACAACGAACATGGTCAACAAGACGAGAAACGCGAAAACCAGCAGCGCCGCCGACAATTGATGCGCAGCCTGGTAGTCCAGTGACTCAACTTTGTCATAGATGTCGATGGAGATGACGCGTGTTTCACCCGGAATATTACCGCCGACCATGAGCACCACTCCGAATTCGCCCAGCGTATGTGCAAAGCTGAGAACGGCCGCATTAAGATAGCCGCGAATTGACTGTGGCAACGCAATGGAAAAAAACGCGTCCCGCTTGCTGGCACCCAGCGTCCAGGCCGCTTCGAGATCGCCCGCTGGCACCGACTCAAATGCACTCATGATTGGCTGCACGGCAAACGGCAGGCTGTAAATACACGACGCGATTACAAGCCCGAAAAAAGAAAACGTCAACGCACTGCCGGTGACTTCTAGCCACCAGCCACCAATGGCGCCCGCCGGTCCGAGGACTATCAGCAGGTAAAAGCCCAGCACATTAGGCGGCAGCACGATGGGCAACGCGACGATGGCCTGCACCGCTGGCCGCAGTTTTGATTTCGAACGCGCCAGCCACCAACCCAGGGGCGTGGCGATAATCAGCAACAGCAGCATCGTAATTGCTGCCAACTGTACCGACAACCATAGCGGTCCAGTATTCATTTATGGAGCTCTGTGTCCCATTCGGCGAATTGTGTCACGCGCCGTGTCACTCCGCAGGTACTCGAGAAATTCAACTGCGACAGGACTGGTCGCAGCGCGCTGCAGCAACAATGCCTCCTGCTTGATCGCCGCGTAGGTTTCTTCCGGAATGTGCCGCTCACAGCTGGCGGTCGGCAAGTTCGGATCCAGCGATTGGGACTTTGCGACGATGGCGTAGCGCGCGTTCGACGTAGCCGCGAAATGTAACGCCTGCGCGACATTCTCACCGTAGACAATCTGTGACGAGATTTTGGGCCAGCCACCAGTCAGCTCGAGAAACTCCTTTGCCGCTCGACCGTAAGGTGCGGTTGTCGGGTTTGCGATTGCCAACCTGGCCTGACCAAGGTCGTCAAAGTGAAATGAACACGTTGCCTCTTCGTCCATAGACCAGAGGATCAAAACACCTCTGGCGTAGACGAACCGGGTACCAGCAACCCCGTGTTCGGATTCCTCGAGCATCCGCGGACTTTGTTCATCAGCGGACAGGAAAATATCGTAAGGGGCCCCGTGCAGGATTTGTGTGTGGAGTTTGCCGGTCGAACCTGAGCTAATGCGGACCTCGTGCCCCGTCTCCATCTTGAATTCATGTGCGAGTTTTTTTGCTGTAGGCACGAAGTTACTCGCGACCGCGACGGTCAGCGTTTCAGCGTTGGTCGACTCCAGACAAACCAGTGCCAGGACTAGTGTTGTTAGTCGCACCGCAACTGTGCCTTGCGCCGGCGGCGATGCGCGTGCAGCAGTGGCTCGGTATACCCGTTCGGCTGCTCGCAACCTGTAAAGACCAGATCGCATGCCGCCGCAAACGCGATGCTGTTGTCGAAGTCGTCACTCATGCGCGTATAAGATGGGTCTCCCGCATTCTGTTCGTCGACAACAGTCGCCATACGCCGCATTGTTTCTCGTACCTGGTCTTCCGTCGCAATGCCGTGCTGCAACCAGTTGGCGATGTGCTGACTTGAGATTCGCAAGGTTGCTCGATCCTCCATCAGGCCCACATCGGCGATGTCCGGTACTTTAGAGCAACCTACTCCCTGGTCAATCCAGCGCACAACATAACCAAGGATTCCTTGTGCATTGTTGTTCAGCTCATTGTGAATGGTCTTGGCATTGAGCAGCGCCGATCCACACAGTGGTGGCGTTAGAATGTGATCGATACTCGCGAGCTCCCTGGACGCGAGCTCCTGTTGGCGTTGTCTGACATCGACCGCGTGATAGTGCATTGCGTGCAAAGTCGCCGCTGTCGGTGACGGTACCCAGGCGCAATTCGCACCTGCCTCCGGGTGCGCCTGCTTGGTCGCCATCATCTCGCTCATCTCATCCGGCTTGGGCCACATGCCCTTACCGATCTGCGCCTTGCCTGGCAGACCACAACGAATGCCAATATCGACATTCCAATCCTCGTAAGCCTTGATCCATGGTTCAGCTTTGATGTCTTCCTTTGGCAATACGGGACCCGCAAACATGCTGGTATGAATCTCGTCGCCGGTTCGATCAAGAAAACCGGTATTGATGAATACCAACCGCTCAGACACCGCGCGAATGCACTCCGCGAGATTAACAGTCGTGCGGCGCTCTTCATCCATGACGCCAACCTTGAGCGTATTCTTTGGCATGCCCAACAGCGCTTCGACACGACCGAACAAGGTGTTAGTGAACGCCGCTTCTTCAGGGCCGTGCATTTTTGGTTTGACGATATAGACACTGCCGCTGCGGCTATTCGGCAAGCGCTCACTCTGCTGACTGTTGGCGATCGAACAGGCAGAAGTAACTATGGCAT
>JBPCXZ010000170.1:0-6756 GCA_051008055.1 Woeseiaceae bacterium | reverse complement strand
AATGGCGGCGTCAACCCTGCAACCGGCCGGCGTATGCTGCCCTCGGCGCACGTTCCGGAATTGCTTGCCATCATGGCAACGGCAGGTTTTTACGATGAGTCTGGTGAATGGATGTTCAATGCCGGCTTGCCGGCAAAAACCGGTGTTGGCGGTGGCATTGTCGCCGTCGTACCTGGTGAGATGGCGATCGCTGCATTCTCACCGCGACTGAATGAGTCCGGTAACAGCGTTCGCGCCATGCGCGCCATTCGTCACATCTCAGGTGAGCTCGGCGTAGGTCTGTACGGGAGCAATCCGGAACTGTAAGTCACGCATAGAAAATGGTGGCCAGGAGCCTTTAGCCAATACCGAGACGACCTTTCAGGTTGATCGGTACGCCATTTTCATCTGCCAGCGCCTTGGGCGGATCAATCTTCTGCGTGAGCAAAGTCACAATGACAATTGTCACCAGCGAAACTCCGAATCCGACTACGTCGCCAGCCAGCTCAGGATAGATCCACTCCGATAAAGTCCAGGCCGAGAAACCCGCCGCCATGGCCGAAAGCGTGCCAGTACGATTGGCCTTTGCCCACCAAACCCCAGCGACATACGGGCCGACGACACCCGCCAGCAAGAACGAGTTTGCGTCCAGCATTAGATCAAGAATCAGTTGTACTTCAAGCGCCACGTAGGTCGCAATAATGCCGATAACCGGAATAGCAATGCGAGTCACTTTGAGTTTCTGATCCGAGCTGATATTGGCTTTGACGGCCGGCGCCAAATTAATGCCGATAAGGCTGGCCGCCGCGAGTAAAGCACTATCGGCGCTGCTCATGATGGCGGCCAGGATTGCGCCTACAAATATCGCAATTGCTACTGGATGTAGATATTCAATTGCCATGGTTGGAACGATGGTTTGCGGATCATCGAGGCCAGGCATGATGGCGATGGCGATAATCCCGAGGATGACCGGAATCAGTCCTAGAAATAAATGTCCGGCGCCGGCCAGATAGAATGCGTTTTGCGCGGTGCGGTCACTATCTGCAGCGAAGACGCGCTGCATGAGTGATTGCGATGCCAGATCTGCAACGCCGAAGATCACCCAAAGCCTGACGTAGTTGAGCCAAATACCCGCGTCGTATTCAAGCGGTACTAAACGAAACGTGTGTTCCGGCAATTGCGGAGCGATAACACCCCAACCGCCAACATTGACCAGCACAACCACCAGCAACACCACCAGGCCAATGGCAATAATCAGCACCTGAACGAAATCGGTCACGGCCACGGCCCACATGCCACCAATAGTCGTATAGGCAATAACGATTACGCCGCCTGCGAGAATACCAATCTCCATCGGCACCCCGGTCATGGTTTGAAAGACGTAACCGAATGCAACCATCAACCCGCCAATCCAGCCAATAATGGCTAACACCAAGGCAACGGCGGCAACCATTGCCGAGAGGTGGCCGAAACGGTTTTCAAAAAAGTCTGCGACCGTCAGTAGTTTCATTCGGCGCAAGGTGCGAACAAAGAAGAAGCCGACGAGAACCAAGGTCAGGGAAGTACCAAAGGGAGTGGCGATCGATGCCAAAAATCCCCCTTCGTAGCCTGTACCGGCTGCGCCCAACATCGTGCCAGCACCAAACCAGGTTGCGACAATTGTTGGCACACATAACCAGAGCGGCAATTTCCGACCCGCGACAATAAAGTCGTCCTTACTTGCCGCACGTTTCGAAACGACGATGCCAATGGCTATCATGATTAGCAGATAGACGGACACGCCGATGAGAATTATGGTTTCTGTGCTCATTCGAGCGCGATCGTCAAACCTCGAATTAAACGTTCAATTTCTTCCTGCGTCGTATAGTGCAGAAACGACATCCTGATGACAACCGGGTCCTCGTTGGTCTTCATTTCGTAGGTCTAACGATCTAACGATCTAACGGTCTAACGGTCTACGATAATCACAATGTAATTATTACTTACCGTTCCGGCGACACCAGCAGCGCGCGCGCCACCCAGGGTTACCGTTGACCCTGATGGATAGGTAGCAACATACAGGTCGAGCGACGGAGTGCCGGCGCTGACACCCACGCTCAGGCCCGTATTGGTAAACGCGTTCGTCCAGTCCGGCATCGTGGTCACGCCCGGCATGAACGCGATATACACATCCACATCCCGGTCTACGTCAAATGACAAGTGATCGCTTCGAGTATTCGTTTTCTGATTGTTGGCAGTCTTGAGCCAGACTCCCCGCTCGATAACTGCTGGAATGGAAGTAATGCTGTAGCTGCGGTCAATGTAATACTCGTCCCCGGTCTGCAACAGGTTTTGCTTGTAAAGAAGCGGACTCTGGCACGCCGAACTTGAAGTTCTGACGCAGATTCCCTGCAAACTTAGCGGTGCGAGTGAACCGGTCGGTGAAATGATTTCCTTCCACGCGTGCGCCATCAAAGCGTAACCCAGCGCATTCGGGTGCAGATAATCTGCAAACAGACTGTAGCGGTTTTCACCACCTGCGAGGAACAGATCGAAGAAGTCGGGGCCCGGTAGCAAGCCTTCTTCTGCTTCGACCTGGGCGATCGCCGTGTTGTAGTCGATGATCAGGCCATTCTTCGTCGATGGGTTCAACGGATCCGTGTAAGGTCCGCCACCACCAAAACCAAACATCGGCGGAATTCGTGCAAGAACCGGCTGCACACCGACCGCTTTCAATGTCGTCACCGCCTCTCGGACATTACCTTTGATCGTGTCATCGCACGCAGAGCCCGCGCAGTCGATGCCGGCCAGACGTGTACCCTGAAAGGCATCATTGGTGCCGATCATAACCAGAGCCCGATTGGCATTCGGATGTCTTTCGAGTATCGATGGCAATCGATCATAGACCAGTTCATCCGAGCGATCACCCGGAATACCTTCATTGAAGAACACATTTGGAACGGTATAAGTCGGGTCAGCCGTCAATGAGTCATGCAGCACCGTCTGGTAGCCGCGGAAAGATACCTGCCGGGGCCCTACCGGGATTCCGCCGGACAGAATGTCGGCACCTATATTGTCGGCAGCGAAATTATCTGCGGTGCCATTAGTAATACTGTTGCCAAGTGTTATGACCTCATCACCACCGGTACCCGTAGTTATAGAAGAATCACTGTCGATCAAACCTGAGTCCGACAGCAGCGCCGCAATTGTATGCTCACCGCTAATGACCGCATCACAGCTTGATGTATACAAACCGGGTTGTGGACTCGTAGCCGCGGCGCAAGAATTGCTATCTACCTCAAACGTAACTACTTCCGATCCGTTTCCGTCCAGCACCGCGGCTTGCACAGGAACCACATTCGTTGTCTTGACGGCGAATGGAGTGGGCGATACCAGTCCGATCTGCCGCCCGCCGCTGACCGGTCGAATCAGGACGTTATCGAAATCCGCTGCACTTTGCGTGTACAACGCTACGCTGCCCATCGCCAAGCTGCCATCATAGGCCGCAAGATAGACGTCACCGTCGAGAACTCCAGAGGCTCCACCATGATCCTTGTAGACAAGTATGGTACTGCCGCTGATACGTATGCCCAGCCTTAACGTCTGGTCAATGAGGTAACCCTGAGGCGTTACCGCCATGGTGCTAAATTGGCCAGCAACCATGCGTTCGAGTCGCGTGAAGCCAAACTTGGAGTTAACAGACAATCGATAGTAATTGTTGTCATCGACATAGCGGAACATGATTCCAACATCGTCACCACGCCGCGAGGTCGTAACAACCTGCGGTGTTATCTCAACTGCAAACTCGAAATCATCCAGATCCGAACGCGTGTTCAAAAATGCGTAGGTACCTCTCAGGTAAGCATCGGTGCCTGTAACCGCCGAAGATGCTTCAAGAGTCTGACTGAGCGTTCCGCCGGACACACGCCAGTTGGCCACGTCCCCACTGGACTCAACATCTGTCCAGGAACCCGTGTCAGTCGAAAAGTCATCGACAATCAATAGTTCGGATTGAACGGTTAAGACAACATCTATATTGCTATCTGCATAGCCAGTCGCACTTGCGGTGATCGTCCCGTTATAAACGCCGGCGGCCAGCGAGGAAGAGTTCGCCGTCACTGCGATCGCACCCTCCGGAGTCGTACCCGTTGCCGGACTGGCATTCAGCCATGAAGGATCTGAGGAGCTGATACTGTAAGAAACCGGCGTGCTGTCCGATGTATCCAGCGCAACGTCTTGCGACGGCGGTGGCGCGGCACCCGCGTCAGCACTGAAACTCAAGTTGGCCGAACCGAACTGTAATGCAGGTGGCGGCGCGCCCCTTGGGCTCTCGGGTGGTCCGAGCGCACCGAAGTCGGCGGGATCGAGCCCGGCATCTGTCGACAACACGATTTTGTCGATCACCAATCCGTCTTCACGCATCCAGATATTGAGCATCTGCTCACCCGGCGCGGTGACCTCGATCGTCGCCCGAACACTGTCCATGGTGTCGTTCGTCCAGCTCCAGTTCCTGGAGAACCGGGTAATGCGATCGGCGCTCGCCTGGCCCGTACCGTTGAGGCCGACGTGAGCCGAATCGTCAGAGTTGGTCGCACCTCTTCCTCTCAGCCAAACATAGTGCGTGCCGACCTGGGTGAAATTGACCAGGTAGCCGAGCATCGGACTACTGGTTTCGTAGCCCGCATTGTTGTTGGTTCCGTTATTCGGTAATGCCTGCAACGAGCCGGAGCCTGACGCCCCTGATAACGAAACTGCGGTCCAGTTGTGACCGCCCGCAGACGTGCTGTTATCGCTATTTTCAACCTCGATTGAAAGCAGGCCGCTGACAGGGTCCTGTTGGAACCCAACGGTCTCTCCAACCACCGTAAGTGATACGTTGATGCTGCTATCTACAAAACCGGTAGCAGTCGCAGTGATCGTCCCGTTATACACACCGGCCACGAGCCCACTGGGGTCTGCTGATATGTTTATGGAATTCTCGGGGGTTGTACCTGCAGCCGGATTTGCTGACAACCAACCGGGTTCGGAAGATACGATGGTGTACGCCGCCGCGGCCGTATCCGACGTGCTCAGCGACACCGATTGACTCGCCGGTACTACGCCGCCTTCATCCGCAACAAAATCCAATGTCGATGCATCAAACATCAGTGCCGGTACTGGCGGACCCACCGGACTTTCGTCGGGCCCAAGGGAACCGTAGTCCGTTGGCGACATCCCTGCGTCCGTGCCTAGTACGATTTTGTCGATAATCAGACCGTCTTCACGCATCCAGATATTGAGTGTGTGCTCTCCGGGCGAAGGGACCTGGATTGTTGCCCGAACACCATCCATGGTGGCGTCCGTCCAGCCCCAGCTACCCGAGAATCCTGTAATACGATCAGCACTCGCCTGGCCGACGCCATTCAGACCAACATGGGCGGAATCGTCATTGCCGCTCGCACCGATTCCGCGAAGCCAAACGTAGTGCGTGCCTGCGGACGTGAAATTGACCAGGAAATCCAGGCGCGGGCTACCGGCTTCGTAGCCGGTATTCCTATTGGTACCGTTGTTAGGTAGCGACTGCAGTGCGCCCGAAGCGGAAGCGCCGCCGACAGACACGGCGTTCCAGTTGTGGCCGCCCTGCGCGACCTTCGCCATGTAATTTTCAACTTCAATCGATAACAATCCGTTCGCAGCATCTTGCTGGAACCCGGTCGATTCGCCCACCACGGTCAGCGATACATTGATGCTGCTGTCCAGGTAGCCACTTGCCGATGCCGTTATCGTTCCGTTGTATACGCCAGCCGCGAGTCCGGTCGTATCAGTCGACACTGAAACGTTATTTTCCGGCGTCGCGCCCGATGCAGGACTTGCGGACAACCAACCTGGTTCCGATGAATTAATCGTAAATGACGTAGCAACCGCATCCGAAGTATTGAGCGAAACGACCTGCGTGCTCGGGAATGCACCGCCTTCGTCTCCGGAGAAGATTAAACTTGTGGTATTGAATTGCAGCGAGGAAGCACCAGCAGTTTGCGCGCTTTCAACCGGGCCCTTGCCAGTCGGAACGAACGTCTGATCCGATGTCAGAACGAACTTGTCGACTGTGACCCCGTCTTCGCGCATCCAGATGTCAATGTTCTGTTCGCCCGGCATGAGAATGTCGATGTAACTACGCGCACCGCTCATTAAGGTTGAGCTCCAGGTCCAGTAGTTTTCGATCTCCGAAAGCCGGTAGCCCGATGGCAGTGCAATGCCGTTCATCCCGATATGGATTGAATCGTCCGAGTCCGTTGCACCCTTGCCTCGCACCCAAAAATAATATCGGCCGGGCGTATCAAAGTTCACCCGGTATTGCAGGTGAGGGCTGGTCGATTCGTAGTTGGAATTATTATTCGTCCCGGTATTAGGCAGTGCCTGGACGGCACCATCCGCCGAATCGTGAGCTGTATTGATAATATTCCAGTTTTGTCCGCCTCGCCCTTCACTAAGATGAAAATGCTCGGCCTCCACGGCGACCAGGCCGCCGCCTGCCCCGGTCTTTTGGGCAAACGGCTCTCCGTTCAGGCTGACTTGTCCAAGCGGTCGCTGGTCGGATTCGATATCACTAATAATGGCGTTGCCATACCCCAGCAGGGTCGAAACAATGGCTGGCTCGTTCGTACGTTCATCGGTCGTTTCGCCAATATCGCTGGCCAGGTTATAGAGCGCAATCGGACTCGCCGTTCCTGCATTTGTCGATACGTGCAACTTCCAGTCGCCGCTTCGGATCGAGCCCAGATTAACATTTGAAAATCCGTCCTCATGGAAGCTGAACAG
>JBPCXZ010000169.1:0-3992 GCA_051008055.1 Woeseiaceae bacterium | reverse complement strand
CATCGAAGACTCTGCTTGAAGATCTTGGTGTCGATGTTAGTAAGTTTGAAACGGCCTACGACTACGAATTCTATGAAAGAAACGGTCTGCGAGCGGCAACGTATTTCGATGAGCCGAACTGGGGCGTTGATTTACTTGCAGACTGTGATCTCGGCTCGTTGCGCAACTACATTCCATTCGCAGCTCCGAACAGTACCGTTGCCGAAGCCGTTGCCACCTTGCCGATGTCTGACGCAGCAAGATTGGAAATACGCCGTTTGTTGTCTGCGACAGGCGACCGCCTTAAGGACATTCCGCAGGACGAGAAATACGAATACTTGTACGGAATTAGCTATCAGGAATTTCTCAGCAAACACATGGGAATTACGGAGCCTGAAGTTTTTGCAGCAATGAAGCGGCTGGCCACTGACTCGGGTCTCGGCATCGATCATGCATCGGCCGGCGATGCGCTGTTGTACGTTGGGTTGCCGGGCCGAGCCGCGATCGGCATTCCGGACGAAGACGGCCAACCCTATGTCCACCATTTTCCAGACGGCAATGCGTCTATCGCGCGCCTGCTAGTGCGATCCATGATTCCGGCTGCCGCAGCCGGGTCAACGATGGAAGATATCGTCACGGCAAAATTCGACTACGGCAAACTCGATGCAGCGGACTCTCCGGTACGTCTGCGACTAAACAGTACGGCGGTGCACGTCGCCAACAATCAAGATGCTGATGACGAGAAAAGGGTGGCGATTAGCTACGTCAAAGACGGCCAGACTTACAAGGTCTATGCTAAAAATTGTGTGCTGGCCTGCTACAACGCAATGATCCCCTCACTGTGCCCGGAGCTACCTGTTGCGCAGCGCGAGGCATTAGCCGGACAGGTCAAGACGCCGATGATTTACTCAACGGTTGCGTTACGCAACTGGCGCGCGTGGAAGAAATTGGGCGTCGGCGGCGTTTGTGCGCCCAGTAGCTATCATGCTAACGCGATGCTCGACTTTCCCGTAAGCCTCGGCGACTACAGCTTTAGCGCGAATCCAGATGAGCCGATCGCGGTCCACATGGAGCGGTTTTTCTACCGTGCCGATGAGGGCCTCAGTCAGAATGAACAGCATAGACTCGGGCGCTATGATTTGTATGCGACGCCGTTTGAGACGATCGAGCGCAATATTCGCATTCAACTCAACGGCATGTTGGGCAAAGGCGGTTTCAATGCAGCGAATGACATCGCCGGTATAACCGTCAATCGCTGGGCGCATGGTTACTCGTATAGCTATCACGAACTCGATGACAGGACCTATGATGATCGTAACGATGAACGCTACCCGCACGTACAGGCGCGCAAGCCGCGCGGGCGCATTGCGATTGCCAATTCGGATGCCGGGGCTGGAGCAATAATCCACCAGGCCATCAAGCAGGCGCATCGCGCGGTGGAAGAACTTATAACCAGCTAGTCAGGGACGGCGGTTTCGAGCTCGAACAGTTCTGCAAGTATGCGTTGCCACTCGGCGTAGCGATCTTCGACCCAGCCTTCAAGCTCGGCAACGCGCTCTTCAATTGCCGTGATAGTTGGGCCCATTTCGTTTTCAAAACCGATCGCCCAGTTCTCCTGTTCTTCGATCGCTTGCCGATCCCACTTGTACTGTTCGTAGCGTTCCAGCAAAGCCTCATAACTGTCACGGGGCCAATCTGACCGCGTAGTATTCGCTCGTAGCGATTCCTCGCGCTGGAAGCGATTGAACTGGCGACGGTACTCGCGCCACAGCTCGTAGACCGTTTCGACATCAGCGCTGAGTTCGCGAAATTTCGCGTCTACAGCATCGGTGAAAACATATTCGACGCCACGAAGTCGTTCGATACGTACGAGCATCGGGTCATTGCTCGCGGGCAGGCGCTTGATAGCGAAAGACGAATCATCGACTTGCTGCAGGTAATCATCAAAAGCCGCAGGCGCCAGCAGTTGAGCGTAACGTAAGAGTGATATTTCGACGATATTTCGCAGCGCTTTCGCGTCCAGCGTATCGCGGGCGCCGAGCAACGCTACTGCTATGTCATTGTAGATGTCCTGGTCGTTCGCCGCTCCACTGAAGTTTCGCTCTACCCAGATACGCCCACTCGCGTCGACGGCTCGAATCATGACCTCCAACAGGTTTCCGTCAGACCTCACAATCCTGCCGTTGATAAGCAGTTCGGCCGCCGTATCAGTATCCGGAACAACGCGGATCGCGCCCCATTCCTGCTGACTGGTCAATACGTTGCGCAATACAAACGGCAAATACAGCGCTTCGATTTTTCTAACGCGTGGGAAGACTTCCAGGTCGCGGTGTACGGAGCGATCTTCGGGAATTCCTGGGTCAAAGATCGCCACAGAAATATTGAGCCGTGACACATCACGATTGGCCGCGTCTGCGGCAGCCGCGATTGGAGCGATCAGGCCGATTGCGACAATCGCCAGCCGAATCATGGCGTGATTTCCCCGGTGCTGCAGACACGTTTCATGCTCAACGTCTCGATGCAATTAAAATCGGACTCGGGCGGTTCGAACTTCATGTAAGCCCGATTGATAACGAACGGGTTGCGAGCGCCTGAGGATGATACGGCCGTGGTGACCAGCAGTCGCTTGCCATCTGTCGACAGAGTGAAGCGATGACTAACGAGCAATCCGTCCGGCAGCGTCAGATACGACACCAGCTGACGGCCATCCCAGCTACAAACTTCCGCACCAAACTCACTCTCGGTGCGTTTTGAGTAGCCATCATAAAACTCGCACAACATCGTAAAGTCGTCTTTCCTGGCGACTTTTACTTCGTAGTCATTTTGCGCAATGGTTAGTACATCTGGCCGAGTAATCAGGTCGGCAAGCCTCGCGAGGGCAATGGTCTTGTTCGGGTCTTGCATTGGCGCTGGATACTGCGAGTCTGGCATTGGCCGGTACATACGGCGCAGAGTGCTGTTAAGCACAGCCTGTAAGTCATCACTGCGAGTGTAGTCTCTCGCCCAGGAGCCGCTTAGATCGGCCGGCATGCCGCCGACAAAACTTGGCACCGATTCGTCGATCGTCGGCTGGTTCGTGCATGCGCCGAGTGCCAGAATCGAGGCCAATAGCAGATTTTTTCGTCGAGTAAGCATGATAGAAAGACTAGGACAACAAACTGGTCGGTTTGTTTAATTCTCAGCTTCTTTCAGGTCACCGCTGGTGTCACTCGGCCACCCGGAACGCAAGTGCAGATCGCGCTGCGGGAACGGGATCTCAATGCCGTATTCGGTGAGTTTGGTTTCAAGCGCCCAAAGATAAGCGGACCGTGTTCGAGTTGGTCGCCTGGCGCCCTGCCGATTAACCCAAACCAGCAACAGGAAGTTGAGGCTGTTGTCACCAAACTCCGTCAGCCAGGCGTCGGGTTCACGACCTTTCATGTGGGTGAGGGTGTAGGGTACTTCGTTAGCCGCTTCCAACGCGGCCTGTTTAACGATTTCCTTGTCGCTGCCGTATGCCACGCCAAATGGGATCCGTACACGCAAGACGCGTTCGCCCAACGTCCAGTTTTGCAGTCGCGCCGTAACAAACTCGGAGTTTGGTACGACGATGTCGATGTTGTCATTGGTGTTGATCAGTGTGCTGCGCACATTGATAGCCTTTACCGTACCGGTCAGTCCGGTATCCAGCTCAATATAGTCGCCAACGCGCAAGGAGTGTTCGAACAGGATGATGAGTCCTGAGACAAAGTTATTGACGATGGATTGCAAGCCAAAACCAATGCCAACACTAAGTGCACCCGCAACGAGGGCGAGGTTACCAAAATCGATGCCGACTGAAGACAGAGCGATAAAGACGGCGAGGACAATGATGACGTAATGAGTCAGGCGGCCCACTGTATAAAGAGATGCCTGCGTGCCGCTGGATTCACCGTGACCGACTCGTTTGATGGTGTGACGTATGCCACGCGATAGCGCCATACCGGCCACTAAAATTAACAGGACGCGAAGAATATCGCCGCCGGTCACTGGTG
>JBPCXZ010000168.1:0-11249 GCA_051008055.1 Woeseiaceae bacterium | reverse complement strand
GGCGCCGCGTCGCCTGTGCCAGTTGTCATAGCGCTCTTGATCCTGGCCGGCGTCGCGGCTTTAATCGCGCCCAGGGCGAGCGCGACCTCGGGCGAGGTTGCTTCCTTAGAGGCTGTTTCTTTTAGTGAGGTTCGTACGGTGATCCATCACCGCTGCACGACCTGCCACGCGAGCCAGCCAACGCATCCGGCGTTTCCCGCAGCGCCTGGCGGTGTCATCCTGGAAACTGACCAGCAGATCGTCGCCGACGCACAGCGCATCCATCAGCAGACCGTCGTAATCCGCGTAATGCCAATCGGCAATTTGACGGGTATTAGCGAAGAAGAACGCGACATTCTGGATCGCTGGTACCAGGCGGTGGTGATCGAAGAATGATCGACAAGAATTATCCGAGAGACCTTTGTGGGTACGGCCAGCGACCGCCAGCTGCAAACTGGCCAGATGACGCTCGTATTGCCGTGCAGTTCGTGATCAATTACGAAGAAGGCGCCGAGAATTGCGTCTTGCACGGTGACGAACATTCAGAAGCCTTCTTGTCAGAGATCGTGAACGCACATCCGCTAGCCAATCAGCGGCACATGAATATGGAGTCTATCTATGAGTACGGTGCGCGCTCTGGCTTTTGGCGTCTGCATCGCATGTTTCAGGAACGTGACTTGCCGGTCACGGTCTTTGGTGTGGCAATGGCGTTGCAGCGAAATCCCGAGGTAGTCGCTGCTATGCAGGACGCAAACTGGGAAATCGCAAGTCATGGTTATCGCTGGATTGACTACCAGGAAGTCGACGAGACAACCGAACGAGAACATCTGCAAAAAGCGATCGACATTCATCGCGAGGTGACGGGCGGGCGACCCACAGGCTGGTATCTCGGTCGGTGCAGTCCGCGTACCCATCGACTCGTCGCGGAAGAGGGTGGATTTATCTACAACGCCGATTGCTACTCAGACGACTTACCGTATTGGGATCACCTGCACGGCACGCCGCAACTCATGGTGCCGTATACGCTAGATACGAACGACATGCGCTTCGCGACACCGCAGGGATTCAATTCGGGTCAGCAGTTTTATGATTACCTCAAGGACAGTTTTGATGTGCTCTACGCAGAAGGGTCGCGGATGATGTCTATTGGCTTGCATTGTCGAATCGCCGGTCGTCCCGGACGCGCGGCGGCACTGGCTCGATTCCTCGACTACATTGCTGAGCACGAGGCGGTCTGGGTCACACGCCGTATCGATATCGCCGAGCACTGGCGGCAACAATATCCGGCCGATTCATTATGAACGAGAGCGAGTTCGTCAATCGGTATGCCGGCATCTACGAGCATTCGCGGTGGGTGGCCGAGGAGACTGCCGCCGATGCTGCGGCCAGCACCGACATTGCCGAGATCGCGACGTTGATGGCCGAATGCGTCGACAACGCTTCTGAAGAGCGCCAACTTGCTCTGATTCGGGCCCACCCGGATCTTGCTGGCAAAGCACAGATCGCCGGTGAACTGACCGCCGACTCAACCGACGAACAAGCCAGTGCGGGTCTCGACAAGTGCAGTGCGGACGAATACACGCAGTTCCAGTCGTTGAACGACAGCTACAAGGAGAAGTTTGGTTTTCCGTTTGTCATGGCCGTACGCGCAAGCACTCGGGCAGAAATTCTGGCCGCCTTTGCGGCTCGACTCGAAAACGACGCGGCTACCGAATTCGAAACGGCGCTGCAGGAGATTCACAAGATCGCACGGTTACGGCTCGAAGCTATGGAGGTAGATGAGTGATGGATAAACCGCATCCTTATCATGAGTGGATTCAACTTGAGCAACCGCGCCTTGGCAGTGTAGTCACCTATGCGACGGATGATTTCTTCGCAGCGAAAGAACGCCTGATTCAGCCACAGGCACCCGTATTCATTGACGACAAATACGACGACCACGGCAAATGGATGGACGGCTGGGAAAGTCGTCGCAAGCGATCGCCGGGTCATGACCACTGCGTCATCAGGCTTGGTGTGCCGGGCGTGATTCAGGGTGTCAACATCGACACGAGTTTTTTCACGGGCAATTACCCGCCGCAGGCGTCGCTTGAAGCATGTATCAGCGACGAAGACATTCCGTCCGATGGTTGGTTCGAAATTCTGCCGCTGACAGACCTCGCAGGCGACAGCCATCACTTCCACGACATCCACGACGACAGGATCGTTACGCACTTGCGGCTGCATATTTACCCGGACGGTGGTATCGCACGTTTGCGAGTTTTCGGTGAAGTTCGCCCCGATTTTTCACGGATTACAGGTGTAATCGACCTGCTGGCCCTGGAGCATGGCGGTCGCGCACTTGCCTGCAGTGACGAGCATTACGGCAGTATGCAGAATCTGAATGTAGCCGGTCGCGGCGTGAACATGGGCGACGGCTGGGAGACAGCCAGGCGTCGCGGGCCAGGTAATGACTGGGTTGTACTGGCACTCGGCCATACGGGCACGGTTGAGTCAGTCGAGGTCGATACCGCGCACTTCAAAGGCAATTACCCTGATCGTGTGGCGCTTGATGCAGCCTTGGTTACTGACGGCGATGCGCCGGCATTCGACGATGAACGCTGGCAACCGCTACTACCAGAGTCAAAGTTGGAAATGGACAAGCAGCACAGCTTTACGGACGAGCTACTCTCGCCCGGTGTAATCAGCCACGTTCGCATGTCCATTTACCCGGATGGCGGCATCAGCCGCCTGCGGCTGTTCGGTCAGACCAGCGAGGACTCGTCATGATTGAGTTGCGTCCGCAACGGCTAACCGCCGCGGCATTTGCACCTTATGGCGATGTCGTTGCGTCGGCGGATTCGGCAGCCGAGGAAATGAATGCGGAGAGCTTTGAGCGATTTGATGATCTCTGCCAGGTTGAGGCGCACGCTGGCCGAGTAGCGATCAGCATTGCGCGTTGCCGAATCGTGACTGAATTGCCGCATCAATTTGCAATGGTCGAACGTCACCCGCACGGTAGTCAGTCGTTCGTGCCGCTAACTCCTTGTCGCATGATGGTTGTGGTTGCGCCCGCCGGGGCTGCCCCCAAGGCCAACGATCTGCGCGCGTTCGTCAGTAATGGTCGGCAGGGGATTAACTATCATCGCGGCACCTGGCACATGCCGCTCATTGCATTCGACGAGAACCAGGAATTCCTGATTATTGATCGCGTCGGTGACTCGCCGAACTGCGACCAACACGATCTCGATCAGCCGGTTACCCTGCTCGACGACGGGTAAGGACTATCGCGATTCCGCCGAGTGTCGCTACCGACGCGACTACCAGGCGAATTGTTACTGGCTCTGCGATAAGAATGACGCCACCGATCGCGGCGATCACCGGAACTGATAGCTGCACAGTGGCCGCCTGGATTGCAGCAAGATTTCTTAATGCCAGGTACCAGACGTAGTAGCCGAATCCTGATGCTAAAACGCCGGAGGTGATCGCGAGACCGACTCCGGCGGGTGTCAGGTGAAAGTCGTTCCAGAGTAGCGCGCTGACCAGCAGAGCGAGCGGAACCGAATAGAGAAAATTGTAGGCGGTGGATTGCATGGGATTCGTCGCTGTCCTGCCGAACAGCGAATAGAAACCCCAGGCAATGCCCGCAATCGCCATCAACATAGCGCCGGTGGGGTCTGGCGATGTGACGCCAGGTGATACGAGATAGACCAAGCCGATTATGGCCAGAGCTAATCCGAACCAGGCTGCAGCCGGGAATCTTTCCCCGGCGCTGAGCGCGCTCACAATCATAGTTATTTGCACCGCGCCAAACAGGATCAGGGCACCCGTGCCTGCGGCCAGCGATAAGTACGCGAGTGAAAAACAGATCATGTAGGAAAACAACGCCAGGACTGATCGCCAATTGGCTTCGCTGCGTTCGCCAGACCGAATGCCCGGCAGAATCATCAGCCCCATCGCTAGAGCGCCAGAAATAATTCGCACACTGGTAAAGCTTGCCGCGTCAATTTGCTCCAGACCTAATGCGAGACGACACAATAGTGAGTTGGCAGCGAACGCGAGCATTGCAACTGCGGTTAACAAGAATGTTTTCGGCGCTGCAGAGGTCACGATTGGCAATGGCGCCTTCAGGTTTGCTCGATCAAGGGCTCCAAGCGATCAATAATGTCGCCTAGTTCCGGGCGTTCTGCCCGCAATTCGTCGAGCGTCATGCCGGTCAGCTCGTAAGGAAGCGCCAGCCAGTCACGAGTTTCGTGCACGAAATAGTCCGGTGTGCGCAAGGTACGATCCGTTGGCCGGAACCAGACGGACGCAATCCGAATATCTTTCGGCATATTGCGTCGCGTCCTGTGTGACAGCTGATCGATGACAGCTTTGACGCTGGAGCCGGTGCTGTAGACGTCATCGACGATAAGCAGCGAATGATGAGAGGCGAGATTCTCAAGTAGGTATTGCAGGCCGTGGACCCTTATGCCCTCTGCCTTGCTGACCATTTCTGTATAGCTGGCTGCGCCGCGGTAAGAGGTGCGGATCGCGATATGGTCAGTCTTGACGCCAAGAAAATCGAGCCCCTCTTGGACGGCGATTCCGACGGCGCTGCCGCCGCGCCACAGCCCAACCAGAAAATCCGGGCGAAAACCGGCTTCGTGAATGTTTGCGGCCAGCCGAAATGAGTCTCTGAGCAAGTCATCCGCGGCGATGAATTTTCTTTGCATTGTTTTTCCAGGCCTGCGGTGCGGTAGAATCCGGTCGAGCATTATAACCACTGCTAACCACTTCAGTACCAGAGAATAACAATGGACAAAACCGTACTGTCAGCTCAGGACCTCTTGGAAGACTCTTTCAAGCTGGGTCTTCGGGTTCTCGAAAGCGGCTTCAAGCCGACAATGATAATCGCCATCTGGCGAGGCGGCACGCCGGTTGGCATGGCTTTGCAGGAGATCATGGCTTACTGCGGCGTTGAGTCGGACCATATTGCCATTCGTACCTCGTCCTACGTAGGTGTCGACGAACGCGGCGCGGTCGCGGTGCACGGCCTCAACTACATCGTCAAAAAGATTTGTCACGACGACCGCGTGCTGATCGTCGACGATGTGTTTGATACCGGCAATACCATTGCTGCGGTGATTGAAGAGCTCAAAAAGCGTGCGCGGGATAACACGCCCGAAGATATCCGCGTCGCCGTCCCGTTTTTCAAACCGACCCGCAATGAAACGGATATCGTGCCGGACTACTATGAGTACGAAACAACGGAGTGGCTGGTGTTTCCGCACGAACTCGACGCGTTGACCCCTGACGAGTTGCGTGCGAATCGACCGCGAGTTGCCGACATCATCGAATCTGCCAAGTCTGCCTGAACGCATGCAGCGAATTTGCGTTTATTGTGCCTCTAACCTCGGTGTGCGTGACGCCTATGCAGAAGCGGCGCGCGATCTTGCTGCAGTGTTGGTCGAAGACGGTTATGAGCTTGTCTATGGCGGCAGCTCGACCGGGATAATGGGAGTTCTGGCCGATGCTGTGCTGCAGCGCGGCGGAACTGTACATGGGGTTATTCCCGAGTTGTTACTCGATAAGGAAATCAGCCACCAGGGTCTGTCAGAGTTGCATGTGGTCAAAACGATGCATGAGCGCAAGTCCTTAATGGAGTCGCTGTCAGATGGATTCGTCGCGTTACCGGGCGGTTTCGGTACGCTTGAAGAGTTGGTCGAAATTCTTACCTGGGGCCAATTGCACATTCATGCAAAGCCTGTTGGGCTAATTAATGTAGCCGGTTATTTCGATGGTCTGATTGCGTACCTGGATCACGCCGTGGCAGAAGGTCTACTGCCCAAGGCAAGTCGCGACATGCTGCACTGCGCGACGGAACCGGCGAAGCTTGTCCAGGAATTCAAGAGTTATCAGCCACCGACCACGGATAAGTGGATGTAGCTTTGGCTTAACGAAATAGCAACCGTAGTTTGCCCTTGGCCGGCTCACGAAGATTCTGCGCGAACAACGAATACTGAAGTCCAAAGCGTCTGCCTTTTAGCGCGTCACCGACACAGATTCGCAGCGGCACATGGAATACTTCGATCGGTTCGCCGGGCTTGATGTCTTCTAATTTTGCTGTGATCTGCACCGAGTCGTCTCGCAGGGTGACTGCGGGATAGTCGGCCTGTTCCGCAGGGGTGCGGGCAATGAGTTTGTCGTTCTTCAAAATCTTTGGCAGTTTGTCAGCGACGTGAAAGGCTTCATGTCTTGGCATCGCTATCTTCAAAGAAGCACCGTGCAGAGCTTCCTCGCCCTGATTCAGGATAACGATCTGTAGGTCCTGATGCCGTTCATTGAACAGGAACTGTTCGTCCTGATCACGATGCTGCAGCTCCATCTGTTGCATCTCTGCGATTATCTCGTCAGTCGAGCGTTCTTCATAAGGACTGTCACTACCGAATAGCCGCGCATGCGTCAGTCTCGCGACCGCAGTGTTTGCGACTGACGCCGCAACTCGTTCTTTCGCATTTATGAGCTCCTGTAGTTTCGAGCCGGCAATGGAAGAGGGTAATCGAGCGAGACTGCAGGTTTCGATACGATGATCTTTGTGAATTATCGATCCAGGAAATCCGATCTCGATATTCGTTGCAGATATCGAGTCGCGAAATTTCATCTCGAAAAGTGACTGTAACTGTTGCCTGCCAAGCTTTACGGTGGAGTTTTTGACTCGTGCATAGGCATCGCCACGACGCAGAGTCTCGGAAAAATCAATCCGCATCATATACGGCCGATCCTGACAATCGCCAATCTCGTAAACGCCGACACGCTCGCCTTCAATGGTTACTGGTCGGTACGTTAGTTTGATCGGCGGTTCAATATGGTCGTTGGCCAGCGCCTGGTACGGGGGTTTGCCGGTGAAGTCTTCGCTATCGACAGAGAACAAGCGCTTGCGCCCCTTGCGATCGAACTCTGCGCCAGTGATGATGTAGCGCGACCCGTCGACGGACGCATTCGCCATGGCGATGACATCGCGCAAGAACGCTTCCATATTGGTTCGGCCATACGCAGTCTTTCGAAACTGCACAGATGTAGATGGCGTAGCCGATTGTGCGATTCGGGCCAGACTGTTCATAACCTGTGGATTATCGAACGATTATGTAGAAGAGCACCGGAACCAATCGTCATTTCTGGTAACGAAGGCACAAATACCCTAGATCAGGAGCCTAATGGACCCACTTCAAGCAATCTCCGTGCCGCAGCCAGCATTTTCGGAAGACCAGGCTAAAGCTGTCTTGTCGGACGATTTTGAGCTCAGCGGCAAACTACGACCGCTAGTTAGCGAACGAGACCAGAATTTTAGCGTCGTGACGGCTGATCAGGATCGTTTCGTCTTCAAAATTGCCAATCGTTCGGAACCTCGGGAAGCGACCGACTTCCAGATCAAAGCATTACTGCATATCGAGGCAAAAGGGTGCCGCGTTCCTACACCGCGCGTTCGACGCAACAGAAACGGAGGGGATGCTGCAACGATCGGCGAAGGTGGCAATTTGCATGTATGCCGCGTCGTAAGTTTTCTATCCGGCAATATGTTCTCCGGCGTGGATACGACGCCGGAGTTGGCAGGGAACCTGGGTGAAAGCGCCGCAATTCTGGATCTCGCGCTGGCCGATTTTGAACATTCGGGCCAGGCGCAGTCGCTGTTGTGGGACCTGCAAAACGCGAGTCAGCTGCGCGATATCCTTAGCTACATCGATGCCGCTGAGTTGCGTTCAGCAGCGGAGTCCTGTCTTGATGACTTCGATTCGCGCATCGTGCCAGTGCTGCCGGAGTTGCGCCGACAGGTGATACACAGCGACCTGCATGGAGATAATGTACTGGTAGAGAACAACAAGATTGCAGGAGTGATCGACTTTGGTGACATGCTACGTGCGCCGCTAGTGATGGAAGTTGCGGTCGCCTCGGCCTATCTGCGCCCGGCCGCGGACGAACCAAATCTGTTGCTATTGGTGGGTCCCTTTATCGCGGCCTACCATTCTGTATTGCCGTTGTTCGACGACGAGATCGAGTTATTGTTTGACCTGATTCGCGCACGGCTCGTCGCTACGATCGCCATCCTGTGCTGGCGAACCGCGACGCGTGGCGCCGACGATGCTTACAGCAACCAGAATCAGGGCGGAGAAAGCGACGCCGAGATGTATCTGCTGCGACTCAATTCATTGGGTCGCGATGAGTTTGACAGCCAATTAAAAAAATATATAAAAAACAGTTAGTTAGAAGAGCTGATTGCAACAGGTTTGGCGCTGCCCGACTTTCTTGAGCAAATTTGACCACAAATAGCGCGAGCGAGCGCTCAAAAGTGTTGAGTAGTTCCCGGAAATCAACGGCTTAGGAACTTAACATAGCTCTATCGAATCACTAGCGAGCTTGATCGAATGACACTGGACGTCCCACTTGCCGTCTTGCTGCTTTTCAGCGCTGCGTCTTACGTAGCGCTTGGCGTGCGTCTTCTGGTCGGCAAGCGAGAGATTGGGACGCTGCCGATCGGTATCCTGTTTTTGGTTATTAGCATCTGGGTCTTAGGCGGTGCGGTCGAACTTCTTTCGACTTCCTACATCGCGTTCTCAATCGGTCGGACGGGACACTTCGTCGGGTCGGCATTTTTGCCGGTGGTAGCCTACGTCACCTTCCGCGAGTACATCGGTCAAAAGACTTCGGTCCATCGCATTACGATGTTGACCGTAGTTCCGATCGTTTCCGTCATTCTTGCGGCAACCAACTATGCGCATGAGTTCATGTGGTACCTGCCGGCTACGAATGAATTCGGCCAGTTTTTAACGCGCCCGGTGCAATGGGGGCAGTGGTTCCTTTTCGTCCACCTGCCGCACAGTTATCTGGTCATCGGTGCCGGCATACTGGCGCTGCTCACGCACATATCAGCGGTTGCTCGCAGCCACAGGCGCGGAATCATGTTGCTTATTGCCGCATCGATCGGGCCACTGGGCGCAACTGCCGCGTACGACCTGGGCTTTGGCCCGACAACGATTTCGTTTGTGCCGTTCGTGTTTACCCTTATGCTGCCGTTCTATGCCTGGCTCATCATCGCCGAGAAGATCGTGCAGTTCTCGCCGCTGGCGTTCGAAACTGTTTTCCAGAACATGCAGGACCCGGTCGTTGTCGTTGATGACGATGGCTGCATCATAGGATTGAATCATCGAGCAGAGGCGCTGCTGGCGGTTAGCGAGACTTCGGCAATGTTTGAACCATTGAACACAGTTATCTGTGACGGATCGACCGAGGTATTCGAGGCACTCGATACCGGGGAGCCGCGCAAGATGATGACCCAGACTGGGCGGTTTCTACATGTTCAGGTCTCTGAAATGGAGGGCGGCGGTGCGACCGACCGACAAGGTAAAGTCCTGATGTTCCGTGATGTCAGCGACGTCGAAAAGGCACAGGCCGAGATAAGAGCCAACGAGCGCCTGTTGCGGACGCTGATTGATCACTCAGTGAACGGCATTATTCGGCTACGCTGGAGTGAGGACGAGGATGTCGAAGAGCGAGAGTTGCGATGCATATTTGCTAACGCTGCTGCTGCTCGCTTTCTGGCTGCCAGCCAGAAGGAGTTGGTCGGTTTTAGCGCCGATGAAGTGGTCAAGCTGGCTAGCAATGCCATGCAACCGGAAGACTCGGCTGACCTGGCCAACGAATTTCGACGAGCGGTCGAGGCTGGCGACAGCGTTGACGTCGAAGTGCAACATCAAGCTGGCGGCGTTGGCAAATGGTTACGAATGATTGTCGAACCGTTCGGCAACGATATTGCAATTACGTTCGTGGATATCACGGACGGCAAGGCCAAAGAAGAGCACATGGAGTCCATTGCTGCCTCTGATCCTCTTACGGGCGTGCTCAATCGACGTGGCTTTGAGCGTGATGCATCCAAGCGGCTACGCGACAGCGCGGATGACGCGACTGGTGCGTTGCTCTTCATCGATCTGAATCAGTTCAAGGTCATCAATGATAATTTCGGGCACGAGGTTGGTGATCAATTGTTAACCATCGCGGCGAAACGTCTCCTCAAAAGCCTGCGCTCTTGCGATATCGTCGGGCGACCTGGTGGTGATGAATTTGTTGCGCTGGTTCCGGATGTTACGTCTGAGGTGGCCGACAAGCTCGCCAAGCGTCTCACCACTGCGCTGGAAGAAACCTATACCATCGGTTCAACCAAACATGAATGTGCCGCAAGTATCGGTCTCGCGCTTTATCCCAAGAATGCGAACACGCTGACGGGTCTGATGCGTGAGGCGGATCAGGCCATGTACCGGGCGAAGGCGCGTAGCCGGAGTAGCGGCAAAGTTCGGTCCGACGATCTGCTCGAAAAAGCAATGTAATATTCAGCGCCGCTGGTCGGTCTAGATCAGTACCTATTGCATTGAATCCGAGTGAGCGGAAGCCGCATGATCAAGAACTTTATTGTCAGTACCTTTTCGAGCGTTCTACTGTTGAGCCTGATTTGCAGTCTTTCAGTTCAGCCTATTCATGCCGACGTGCCAATTGCGGCGTCCGCCGAGCAGACCCAGCCGCTTCGAACAGGTCAGCGAGCACCAAACTTTGCCGTTCGGGATGTCGATAATGCGGAGTTTGCTTTCGATCCGAACGCCCTGGAGCGACCGACCGTAATCATCACGTTTCGTGGCGGTTGGTGCCCTTACTGCAATATGCATCTGTCAGAATTGCGTACCGTGGTGCCGGAAATCGCGGCGTTGGGTGTTGATGTTCTGTTCCTGAGCGGAGACCGGCCAGAATTGCTCTACGCAAGTCTTGCGCAGGACACCCAGGAAGATATTGCCGAGCTGGACTATCGAATCTACTCGGACGCCGAGTCCCGTGCGGCGATAGCATTCGGTACCGCATTTCGAATCAGCGATGGCCTGACTGAATGGCTGGAAGAAAAGGGGCGTGACTACGCAGACTCGTCGATCGATCGCGACGGTATTCTTGCAGTACCGGCCGTTTACGCAATCGATCAATCCGGTATGATTCGTTTCGACTTCGTCGAGGCCAACTACAAGGTCCGCCTGCCAGCCGATGAGTTGCTTTCCGTTGCCCGGGAGATCGTGCAGTAGCCCAGTCGCTAATGGTAGGCTGCCGCAGGGCAAGCAGAGATTAGCGAATGAGCGAGAACAGCAACGACAATCCATTCAAGCGCCTCATCAGGGCCACGACGCTGGTCGAGCCGAATGAAATTCGGGCGACAGTCTTGTCTTTCCTGTTTGTGTTTACGCTTTTTACGGCGTACTTCACCATTCGGCCGGTGCGCGATG
>JBPCXZ010000167.1:0-7465 GCA_051008055.1 Woeseiaceae bacterium | reverse complement strand
ATTCTAACACCTTACTATTTCGATTGAGGATTGATAGTAACCATAGGCAAAATTCTGTACCTTTTTGCCCGATCGGTAACACCCATCGCGACGAGACTTCGCCCGGTGTCATGAAAGCATCAGGCAGAATTTCCTCTTCAGAAAGCAAGTCGTTGGAAATTTGAATACAAATGCCGCAGTACCCTGCCGGAACAGCCGCCAGGTAGTCGCGACCTGAAGGACATATAAACAGGGTGTCGGGAGAAATCTCGATACCACACCAGCGCGCGGACGGGGTGTTCGCACCCAGAAACCCAATCATTGTTGTGCCATCCGTGACCCTGAAATCGTTGACACTGGCATGAGACTCTTTGTTCAGCAATATTTCAAAGTCACTGTAAGCCAGGCACCGGAACTCAAATTGCGGGACACCATCCCCCAATTGATAAGTGTCAACCGACAAATTGTTGTATGCAGCATCAACGGAGGTGACGACGTTCGACGACATCACATTGAACGCGGGAAACTCAGTCATCAGATCCCCTAATTAGATTGCGCTACGTAAGGACATTTAACTAACAAACCATTTTTTGATCAACTAGATACCTACCAAATTTTACTAACAACACGCATTGCATACGTCGTTTTTTTGACAAAACGCATACTTCCGCGACCAGATTTGTAACTTTTCGCATAACCCTGAGCCTGGTTGGGCTGCTTACATGGCGAGTAGCTGGAGTTCCATTGGACTTTGAATGGAAGCAAATTTCGAAATCCAGATAACTGGAGTTGACCGGCTATTTGAGAAAAGCCCGGTGATTGTCTACCCAGCAATGGAAGGCGCGGTGAGGCTGGTTTGCCAGGAACTGCAAATGGAGCGAATTTCATGAAAAAGAGAATGTTCAGGACGGCGCAAGCGTTAGTAGTGGCGAGCTCGTTTTGCCTTTATGGACTCCCGGCTAACGCTTTTGTAGATGACACACCGGATAGTCCCGTGGAGCGGGCGCCGATGCCGCCGGGAGTGGAGCCTGTAATCCCGCTCGATAAGGATGATCCGACTTTTGATCTTTGGAAGCAGAAACGAGACGATCTCAGCAAGGGCAGAGAGCCAGGCCCGATCAATATTCAACGTTATCCTGGCGGCTTTTCGTTTCAGGGAATTCCAACCTTTTTCAAACAGCCAATTGCTTTGACGCCGCAAGACTTGACGGCCGGCGATGTTGATGTGGCGATAATGTCGGCACATACGGATATGGGCATGGGCGTGAGGGGGGCATCGCGCGGACCCAATGACCTGAGAGCAAACGGTGATGTCTATGGGTCATGGGGCGCGTACTCGATGCCGCACATGCACACGATGATTAATCCTTTCGAGGATCTTGTGGTTGTAGACTACGGGGATGCACCTGTTGATCCACTCAGTACCGAGCGATCAGTCCATGGTATCCGCGAAATCGTTCGGGAAATTGCCAGCAGCAAGAAGAAGGATGGCAAGAATGTAATCCCGTTCATAGTTGGAGGCGACCATGCGCTATCCTACCCAAACATTGCTGCAATGGCAGATGTCTACGGCAAGGGCAATGTCGGTGTGATCCACTTCGATGCCCACTATGATGGTACATTGTATTTCGGACATCTTATAAACCATGGCGGCTGGGTAAAACGGTTGATCAAGGAAGGCCATGTTCCTGGTAAGAATTACATCCAGGTAGCGCTCCGCGGCTATTATCCCGACCTCGACACCTTCAAGTGGATGCAAGAACAACAATTTCGCTATCATCCAATGGCTGAGGTGGAAAAGCGCGGTTGGCCGGCTGTGATGGCCGATGTTGTCAAGGAAGCCAAAGATGGGCCTGAGCATGTGTTCATATCCTTTGATATTGACACCATCGACCCGGCTTTCGCTCCTGGCACCGGCACCCCGGAACCGGGTGGATTGAATCCCCGCGAGGTATTTCCACTTATTCGTCAATTATGCGCATTAAAAAAGGTCGTTGGTTTTGACCTGGTCGAATACGCACCCGATCGCGATCCTGGCTATACCACGGGTCTGGTGGCGAACCGACTGCTGCGTGAATGCCTCACCGGCATTGCCATGCAGAAGAAGGGCTTGGCTCCGGATTTTCTCAGCCCATTTACAACGGACGATGGTCGTGAATGACAGGTTCGATTCAGGCCCTGGGAAATACGGGAGCAGTGTCGCGCTGCTCCCCCAAAAAAAAGTGGAAGCAATTCACCATGCCCCTTAAATCAGCAATAGTACCGTCAATGGTGGCTCTACATTTGTGCCTCAATCCGGTGAATGCGGACACGGCAAGGGATTTGAAGTGGTCAAACCTAATTCCGGCACAAATTGACTTGCCGACGCCTCTGGACCACCTGACCAAGACCCAGCGCAAGGACATCGAGTACATTGCCTGGATTGGTGAGATGCTCAAAGCCGGAATGCTGAAGGAAAACACCCCGGCAGCTCAGGACGCAAAAAAGGGGTCACGGCAGCTCGCTAAGGATGGCCTCAATGTGCCGCAACTGATCGAACATGTTTCCAGGTCACGAGAGCGCCGGCTTCGCCATCAGAAGCGCGTTGTCAAAGAACTAGATGGCACCTTTGTGCGCATCCCCGGTTACGCTGTGCCGCTTGAGCTGTCTGGGTCTAAGGTAACGGAGTTCTTACTCGTGCCGTATGTTGGCGCCTGCATTCATACGCCACCTCCACCGCCAAACCAGATTGTTCATGTGGAAGCAGATCACGCTTTTCACCTTCAAGGGCTCTTCGCTCCGGTGAGCGTAACGGGTCACATGGTTATTAAGGAAGCAAGTAAATCTCTTTTCCTGGTTGATGGGGCATCGGACATCGATATTGGCTATTCCCTGAAAGACGCACACATAGAGACTCTGTCTAAATAAACAAATATGAGCACAAGAACTTTTACATCTGAACATAAATAAATTTTTGTCTTCTTTTATTAATTAGTAAAGAGAAAATGAAAATGACTGTAAAATATGGACTTTTTTTACTGACGTTTTTGCCAAGTATTGCACAGCCCATCACGGCAAACGCAGATACCTGGATCAAGGATCCGGAAACGGACTGCAAAATCTGGAGTCCCGATCCAATGCAGCCCGGCGACAAGGTAAGCTGGACGGGCGGATGTCTGGGCGGGTTGGCAAGCGGTCCGGGGACTGCCAGTGTGACCAATGATGGCGTTGAATTGGGCGTTTATGACGGCACCTTGGTTGATGGCAAGTTCGATGGTGCCGGAGTGCTGAAACTGCGCAAGGGCAAAGATGACAAGTTCATCGAAGTCCGTTCCTCTTTCAAGAATGGCCTAGCCCAGGGATATGGCGAAATCGACAATCCAAACGGTAGCTCCTACCAAGGAGATTTTGACGCCGGCGAATTTGACGGAAGTGGTATCTATGTCGCTGCGAATGGCGACCGTTATGAAGGCCAGTTCAAAGACGGCGAACCGCACGGTCTGGGCCATTTTATTGCTAAGGACGGGGAGGAGTATCAGGGCGATTTTCTCGGTGGGAAGCGCTTCGGCCTCGGTATTCACATTAGTTCGACCGGTGGCATTTATGTCGGCGAATTCAAAGATGGTCTGCCATCTGGTAGCGGAATGTTCGAAGACAAGCAGGGGGGCCGTTATCATGGCCAGTTTGCCATGGGCAAACCGAATGGATTTGGCACTTATGTCGCCGGTGATGACGCCACCTGGCAGGGTTTCTTCGTTAACGGCGTGCCAGACGGCATTGCACTGATGAGCAAGGATGGCGATGCCAAGGTACAAACATGGAGAAATGGAAAAGTGGCAAAATGAACCTTGCAGCAAATAAAAAACTCGCAATCACGGCAGTCGTCGCTACCTGCCTCATCGCCTCCGCGTTGATGATTGCTAGCCCAACGAGAGCAACCGCAGATGCGTTCTGGGGCGCGGTCGGTGGGGGCATCGAAGGTGAGATCGTCGGCGGCGTGATAGGCGGGGAAGAGGGTGCTGAAATCGGTGGGGACATCGGCATGATTTCGGGTATGGCCGAGGGCGCGGCCAGGTCTCGTGCCCGTCACCACAGATACTATCGAGGTAGAATGCAAAGAAGTCGCTACAGGTATCGCAGCCGCAGGTCTCGGGGCCGACAGTCGAGGAGATCCCGCAGACGATACTAACTCAGGAACCAAACGAGTTTGGAAAAAGTATTAACTGACTGTGGTGGTAGCTAAAGATGCAAATGGTGTGGGAGTAGCCTAGACATGAAGCTGAAACGATATAAGGCGATCGGAACTACAATCGCAATGGTTGTGGCGGTTTACTGGAGTAGCACCCAGCTCGCGTTTGCAGGTGTCAACGATTCAGTCGAGCAATCACGTCAGGATGCACTAAACGACAAAGCTCAAGGCGGACAGCGTGGGCAGCCTGAACAACAACGGCAAGATGACTTCGATCAGTTCGGCTGGCCGGCTACTGGCCGGTTTGACCCGTTTCCAGAATTTACAGAACGATATGTGGAGTTCAACAGAAACCTCTGGGAAGATACGGGCTTCCTGTACGCGTACATACCAACGTTCATGGCTCAGTTCGGAACTCAAGATACAAGTGATGTAACAGCCAGTTATCAACATCAGCTTTTGTTCCTTTGGCAAGCGTACCGGGATACACCTGTTGGCACCGGCTATCTCCAATACCAGAGGATTGACGTCAAGCAACTTACGGATGTGACGGGTGTTGCATTTTCGCAGGCCCTCGGAATTAATTTTTTCACATCCGATTCGGTCGCCGATGTTAATGCCGTAAAAGCTCTGTTATGGCGTCACGATTTTCCTGAAGAGGTATTTGGCTTCAGCATTGGTCATGTTGAATTATCCGATATTGATGGAGGAGGATGCAGTTACACTTGTGATGATACGGCTTCCTTTATATCGGCACCTCTCGCAACCAATGTGGCACGGACTCTTCCTGGACAGGGGGCGGGTGTCGTTGCTGACTGGCAAATAGTGGACAATGTCTTTCTGCACGGCGGCGTGGCCGATGCGCGCGGCAACGGCAAAATCGACTTTGGAAATGCGTTTCGGCAGGACGAGTATGCAGTTGCTGGTGCCCTTAGCCTGGTCAATCCATTCGAACATCTTGGGGATGGATTCTACAAATTCTCCTACTACTACGTGACGCCAACAAAGCAGGGTACGCCCCAGGCAGCGGCCGAGACAGAGGGCATACAGATAAACATTGAGCAGGATGTTGGCGACGTAGGATTATTTGGCAAGTACGTGCGTGCTTTTGGACGGAAAGGCTCGATACGACAATCAGCCGCTGCGGGCGCGGTTTGGAAAAACCCTTTTGGATACGAGGAAGATTGGCTGGGCCTTGGATTTGGCTGGGTAGATCCTACCGCGGCAAACACAAATGACGAGTACGTTGCGGAGAGTTTCTACCGGCTTCAGCTAACCCCCTTCGTTCAGGTATCTGGTTCGGCTCAACTCATAATCAATCCGTCCCAGAACCCAAACGATGTTGAAGGAGTGTTTACGCTCCGGGCAAGGGGGATATTCTAACCAAAGGCCTAATTCTTAGGTTGCTCGGAAGGTTGTTGCAGGAATGCTTGAGGCAATCAAACTGCGAATTGAGCGCATTGATGTTCTTCCCGGTCGGCGGATTGCGGCTTTTCTGCTGCGGGAGCCGCTAGTGCATTTCTTGGGATTGGCGGTGCTTTTGTTCGCGGCGAGTTCGGTGTGGTCAGGGCCAGACAAGGAGATCATTCGGATCAACCAGGCGACCGCCGATTTTCTAATTAAGCAACGGGCAGACATCCAGCAGCGATCCTTGAGTCCGCCTGAACGGCAAAAGATCATTAATGACTATATCGATGACGAAATCGTTTGGCGCGAGTCTTACAAGCGCGGGCTCGACAAGAGCGCCCGCATACGAAAGCAGATGATACAAAACATGCGTTTCCTCCTGACCGAGGATGTTCCCCAGCCGACCGATGAAGACCTGAAGGTCTACTTTGCGACTAATAAGGCCCGCTTTATGCGCCAGTCAGCACTAACCCTCGATCATGTATTCTTCGCCGATCCGAGCAAGATTCCGGCATCGTTTTTACAGCAGCTCGAAGAAGAGGCCGATCCCAAGATTCTCGGAGACGACAATCCGTCGCTGCCGCGCAGCTTGGTCGATCATAGACAAGACCAGATCGTCGGCCTGTTTGGACAGGACAACGCACGCGAGATCCTCGCGCTGAAAGATGGCGAGTGGCTTGGTCCCCTGCAGACCTCGCACGGGGGCCATTTCGTGCGTATCGCCGTGCGGCGCATAGCCAGCATGCCAAGCTTCGAAGAGTTGCGACGCTGGCTGGAGATGGATTACGAAAAAGCCACACAGCGGGCCATTCTGCAAGGCAAGCTTGCTGAGATGCGCAAAGGCTACAAAATCATTATCGAGACTAAAGGGACGACGACAAAATGAGTGCGCGGCCCCGTAATATACTGGGCGGTATCGTGGCTTTCCTCGTCATATTGTGCATGCCAACTTTGGTGTTGGCTCACGCCCTTGGCATCGATAAGGGTGATCTCATTGACAAGGGAGGCGCATCTTACGAGCTCATATCCCGGGTGCCCCAGCGTTTGATGCATCTTATCGCTGCGCCCGATCTCCCTGACCATTGCCGCCTTACCGGGGATAGCCGTGGTACTCGTGGCTCCTACCAGGTGTTGTATGCATTCACTTGTGAGCGCCCTCTGACGGCGGACGACACTCTCGCTTTGCCCTGGCAGCGTGAGGGAGTGATGCTAACCGTACGCTGGAAAGGGGAAAGGCCAGTAACCCGCCTGTTGAAACGCGAAGGAGCAGCAATTCCGGTCAAGCTGGCTGACTATAAGGCCAGTTCAGGTAGTCTGCTGAATGCCGCAAAACGTTACACCCAGCTCGGTATCGAGCACATCCTGCTTGGGTTCGACCATCTCCTTTTTGTCTTCGGCCTGCTGCTGCTGGTCAAGCGCGGGTGGCCGCTGGTCAAGACTATCACCTCATTTACAGTGGCGCATTCGATTACCCTAGGTCTAGCAACAATTGGACTTGTCGAGATTCCAGTAGCGCCGGTTGAGGCGATCATCGCCCTATCGATCGTCTTCGTCGCGGTGGAAGTGGTCCATGCACACCAGGGTCGTTTGGGTTTGGCGGCGCGTTTTCCATGGATCGTGGCCTTTTCCTTCGGGCTCTTGCATGGCTTCGGTTTTGCAGGTGCCCTGTCAGAAATCGGTCTACCGCAAGCTGAAATCCCGATCGCCCTTGTGTTCTTCAACATCGGCGTGGAAATCGGTCAACTAGTATTCGTAATGTTTGCACTTCTGCCAATCTGGATGATTGGATTACTTAGGGTCAAATGGCCACGATGGAGTGAGGTTTTACCCGCCTACGCCATCGGCACACTTGCCATGTTCTGGTTTGCCGAGAGGACCCTTCCGATTTTTACCGATGTATCAACGCCATTT
>JBPCXZ010000166.1:0-10069 GCA_051008055.1 Woeseiaceae bacterium | reverse complement strand
GCTTTCTTGCACGGCGATTCGGCTCCCGATAAAGTGTTCCTCACAAGTGAGCATCAGGGCCTGATTACAACGCAGGAAGCGCAGCTAAGTGCTGTGCTGAAGAACAAAAAGCCCGCAGAGCTCCCGGACGGCGGCTATTACCTGGTCGATCCGCTCGGAAATCTCGTAATGTACTTTCGGCCGGATCTGAATCCGTCCGAGATGGTCGACGACATCAAGCGGCTGCTGCGGTTGTCCCGCATAGGATGATGAGACACGAATGAGTGCGAATGTAGAAACTTATCTCGAATGGCGGGACTTCTATGAACTGACGAAGCCGCGTGTCGTCATGCTGATCGTTTTTACGGCAATCGTTGGTATTTTCCTGGCGGTGCCGGGCTGGCCCGGACTGGGTCCATTGCTGCTCGGTTCTTTTGGAATCGGTTTGGCCGCCTCATCCGCTGCTGTCTATAACCACGTTCTCGATGCACGCATTGACATACACATGCTGCGCACCCGCGGCCGGCCGTTACCGCAGGGTCGGGTCTCCGAACGAGCCGCCCTGACCTTCGCAACAGGCCTGGCCATCATCTCGATGATCATTCTGTGGTTCCTGGTCAATCCGTTGACCGCAGTTTTGACGTTCGCTTCACTGATCGGCTATGCCGTCATCTATACGGTTTTCCTGAAACGTGCGACACCGCAGAACATAGTCATCGGTGGTGCAGCGGGCGCCGCGCCGCCCGTGCTCGGCTGGACCGCGGTCACTGGCGAAGTAACCGGCAGTGCGCTGCTGTTGTTCCTGATTATCTTCGTCTGGACGCCGCCGCACTTCTGGGCGCTCGCGATCGCACGCAAAGAAGAGTACGCCAAAGTTGGTATTCCGATGTTGCCGGTAACACACGGCGAGGCGTACACACGACTGAATATTCTTTTCTATACGATCCTGCTGGTACTGATCACGATCATTCCGTATCTCATCGGCATGAGCGGGCTGATCTACCTGGCGACGGCGCTCGTGCTTGATGCGATATACCTGTACTACTCCATACAGATGCTGCGCGACCCGGATGATCTCGAGCTGCCCATGAAGTCGTTCAAATTTTCTATTTCTTATCTCGGGTTTCTGTTTGCCGCACTGCTGGTTGACCACTACTTCCTGTTCCAGATAAACCTGTAAGCGTGCATCGGCTCGCTGCTTGCGAGCGAATGGCGGAATAGCAGAACTGCCAACCGCATCCTTGCCGCCTGATTGCTGAGCGCTACACTCGGCCGGGTCATGAGCTCCAGCGACAACAATCTGGCCTTTGAGCGCCTGGTGCGACCGCACTTCGACAGGCTGTATCGCCTTGCATGGCGCCTCGCCGGCAGCAAAGCCGAGGCTGAGGATCTTTTTCAGGAATTGCTGATCAAGGCCTACGGCAAAATCGATGATCTCGCGACTATCGAGCAGCCCGGGCCGTGGCTTTGCCGGGTTATGTACAACCTGTTTATTGATGAACAGCGGCGCTTCACCCGGCAACGGATGCGTATGGTGGATGAGGGCCAGCTCGGCACGGAAGGTATCGAGGCCTTTGCAGGCAGCGAAGATCCAGTGGCCGACAACGAGCGACTGCAGCAAAACCAGCGCCTGGACAAAGCCCTATCCAGACTCAGCGACGAACATCGGATAGTTGTCCTGTTGCATGACACAGAAGGCTATAAACTTAATGAAATACAAGAAATTACAGGAACTCCGGTGGGCACAATCAAGTCCCGTCTGCACCGCGCCCGGGCGCGATTGCGAGAATTCCTGACGGCGGATGGAACCATTTCCTGAGCGGCGTCGTGTAAGGAAGCAAGCAGGACAAAAACCATGAATGAAGACGGCATAAATAAGCAGGAAGATTCGGCAGAAGATCTGGAAATTCAGGCCATGCTGAAGGACTTTCCGGCGCCGCAGGCGGAGCCAGGTTTCTACGACCAGGCGCTCGCGCGCGCGACGATCCAGGGTTCTCGCAAGCAGCGAGCACGCTGGCTGATGACCGGCTTCGGCGGAGCGATCGCGGCGGGTCTGGCGATCTGGATGATCGGCGGCATGCTGATGAATACGCCGCAGTTGCCGGTCCCAGGCAACAGCATTCCTGAAGTCACTATGGCGCTCGAAGAGCCGCGCACTGTGAACCTCGTTTTCTCGTCAACCGAAGTCATCGATTCTGCAACTTTGACTGTATCGCTTCCTGATGGCGTAGAACTGGCCGGCTTCCCCGGCCAACGTAAGATCAGCTGGGAGACCAGCCTTAGGGAGGGCCGCAACCTGTTGCCACTCAAATTAGTTGCGCTGACCCCAACGGGCGGCGAGCTGCTGGCACGTCTCGAACATGAAAACCGCGACCGTGAATTTCGGTTGCGCGTAGATGTATCGTAAATGTAAGACCGAATTTAACCGGAGTAAGACCATGAAACAGCTCAACGTATTTATCGCTACTCTCGTCATCACCTGTTTTTCATTGGTGCCAGCTGTCGCATTGGCAGATGACCACGAACTCGACGACCTCGATGTCACCATGGATGTTGTCGATGACCTCGAAGGCATTGACGACATCGTCAATGAGATGCCGGGACCTGAAGAAGGCGAGCTCTACCTTGGCGGCGAGAGTGACAGCGTTGCCGATGGCGAAGAATCGGTAGCCGCAGGTGAGAACGACGGCGCCGAAACTGAAGAGCAAGAGAGCGAGTTCGATCGCCAGGACGACGAATTCGTTACCGATTCTGATTTCACCGAAGCAGACGACAACTTCTCTGAAGAAGGCGAATTCGAAGAAGGCGAAGATGTCGACACCGATGAATATGACGAGGAAATGCCGGAAGAGGACGACATGGAAGAGGAAATGGAGGAAGACGTCGTTTAGGTCGAGAATGTCGACTGGTTCTCGCTTTTAGCATTCATTTAGGTAAAGTCCCTGATTCCCCCCGATTGCAGTGCTTTCGGGGGGATTTTTATGCGCCACGTCGCAGTTTTGGGGGGGTGATTATCGGTAGTCTTGTTAAATGAATACCCGTAGGCAATCTTTCGTCGCCACCCTCGTTTTGGCTGCCACCCTGTGCCTGGCGCCGCTGCAGGACAGCCACGCGCTAACCACCGAGGAAATGTTTGCTGACGGCAATCGCCTGTTTCGTGATGACCTCTACTGGGCTGCCTTGCTGCGCTACGAGCAGGCCATAGACGCGGGCATGAATTCCGCCGTTTTGTATTACAACATTGGCGTTACCCATTACCGGGCCGGCCAGTTCACGCGAGCGCGAGAAGCCCTGCTTAAGGCCGTACAGTCACCGCAACTTCGAGTAGTCGCGCAATACAACCTCGGCCTGAACGAATATGCCGACGGTGATACGGAAAAGGCGCTTGAGTGGTTCCACATGGCAAGGGAGCAAAGCGAAAATCGACAGATCCGAAAGTTCGCGAAACTGGCCATCGAACGGCTTACAGAGAAACAGGAACAGGTTGAACTCGAACAGGTTCCTGAGGAAAAGGTTGCTGCCGAACGCGACTACACGAATTTTGATCTGCTGGCCTATGTTGGTTACGGCAGCGATAGCAATGTTTACCGCGCACCAAACGAACCGTATGTCGACCTCGCCGAACCTGGTAACCCACTGGTTACACCAGAGGTGTTCTCCGGCAGCTTTGTGCCGGTCGACATTCGCCTCAAGTACGCAATCAACAGTTACCTCTTCGAGTCTTTCTACACTGCCTATCGCTTGACCGGCCGGCTGTACCAGGACAAGGAAATTGAGAACGCTGACGAGTACAGCCATGAGTTAAGCTTCGGCAGCTCTTATCTCAAACAAACCGAAGACCGCACACGCAGAGTGTTTAGTGCGTTTACGATCGCGCAACACGAACAAACGTATTACAACCGCGACGATGGTACGGAGCGAGAAGTCGATGGACTCGTCGAACCTACTCAGATCGGCAATCGCATGAACTACAAACGTTATGGACCCGAGTTTGCCTGGGTACAGGCTTTCCGCAAGTTTGCGCTTGGACTGCGGGTGAAAGGGCAACTCTGGAACTACGACAACCCCCGTGCAGTGCCAGAGTACGATCATGAGTACTTTGTATTCGGCGCGCACGCTCAATACGGTTTCACTGAAACATCTCTAGTACGCTTTACGGTGGATAAATACAGTCGGCGCTTCAGTGATCGACCGTCTTTTGACCTTAATGGCAACCAGCTGGTGACGGCGCCGGACCTTCGCTACGACTACTTGGCGATAGGCGCGGTCGCTCGCCAACGTATCACCCGTAGAATGTGGTTCGGCTTCAACCTGGAACGTACCGAACGCACCGACCGTTACCAGGGCTACAACGATTACACCCGCGACGAGTTTGGATTCGACTTTAGCTGGACGCCGACCAATCGGATGAACTTCAAGCTCGGCAGCTACTATCGGAACTACGACTACCCGAACGCCTTCGCATTTCACAATCCGGCCGCCGGTATCAAGTCTCTCGAAACAGTTCGTGGCAACTTCGAGGGAGAGTTCCGTATTACGCCTCGCTTTAGCGTCAATCTCGAAGCCGAGTATCGGGAAACGTCGTCGACTGACCTACGTATTCAGTACGATCGCACCTGGTTCTCGCTCGGCTTTACCTGGAAGCAGTAACTCGCCTGTATAGCACCTAAGTCTGTTAGAATTTCGCGCTGTTTTAGCGAGCAAACCTCTGATGGACGTCACCCCGATCTTGGAGTCACTGAATGACGCGCAGCGTCAGGCAGTAACAGCTGCGGCTGCGCCGACGCTGGTCCTCGCTGGTGCCGGCAGTGGCAAGACTCGAGTATTGGTGCACCGTGCTGCCTGGTTAATCGACGTTGAAGGTGTCAGCCCGCAAGGACTACTGGCCGTCACCTTTACCAACAAGGCCGCTGCCGAGATGCGTGGCCGCATCGAGTCTCTGCTTAACATCCCTGTTAATCACCTCTGGATTGGTACCTTCCATGGGCTGGCTCATCGCCTGCTGCGACGCCACTGGCGCGAAGCCGGGCTGCCGCAGAATTTCCAGATTATCGACTCGGATGATCAGCTACGCCTGATCAAGCGCCTGCTGAAGAACCTCGAGATTGATGACAGCCGTTGGCCACCTCGAGAGGTTCAGCACTTCATTAATCGCGAAAAAGACGAAGGCCGCAGACCGAAGAATATTAATGATGACGGCGACCCGCACCTGCGCCAACAGGTTGCGCTGTATGCCGCCTACGATGAGATCTGTGAGCGTGGCGGGCTGGTAGATTTCGCGGAACTGTTGTTGCGCGCGCTCGAACTATGGCGTGACAACGCCGAGCTGCTTGCCCATTACCAGCGGCGCTTCGCGCATTTACTCGTCGATGAGTTTCAGGACACGAACTCTATTCAGTATGCCTGGCTGCGATTGCTCGCCGGCAAGGACGGCATTCCATTTGTTGTTGGCGACGACGACCAGTCGATTTATCGCTGGCGCGGCGCGCGTGTAGAACACATTCATCGCTTTCAGAAAGACTTTCCCGGCACCGTCGTCGTCAAGCTGGAACAAAACTACCGGTCCACCGGTACGATCCTGAATGCCGCCAATGCGGTCATAGAGAACAACAGCTCACGACTGGGTAAAAAGTTGTGGACGGACGGCGCCGATGGCGAGCCGATTCGAGTCTACGCCGCTTACAACGAGCGTGATGAATCGGACTTCATCATCGGTCGACTGAAAGACTGGATCGCACAGGGCAACCTGCGCGCCGACGCTGCCGTTTTGTATCGTTCAAATGCACAATCTCGCGCGCTTGAAGAAGGTTTGATCAACGCCAACATCCCGTATCGCGTATACGGCGGCCTACGCTTCTTCGAACGCGCGGAGATTAAAGATGCCCTGGCTTATCTGCGGCTCACTTCGAACCGCGACGACGACAGTTCGTTTGAGCGTATTGTCAACAAGCCCACCCGCGGAATCGGTGCTCGAACAGCTGACATGATGCGCAGCTATGCACGAGCCAATAGTTGCTCCATGTGGCGCGCTGCCGGCGCTATTGCCAGTGATGAACTCAACGGTCGTGCTGCCAATGCCGTTAAGGCATTTCTGCATTTGATTGAAACCCTGGCGCGCGACACAGAAAACCTGGACTTGCCGGAGAAAATCGATCACGTCATTCATGCCAGTGGCCTGATCGAATTCTTCAAGAAAGAGAAAGGCGAAAAGGGCGAAACCCGGGTCGAGAATTTGCTCGAGCTGATCAGTGCCGGCCGTAGTTTTGAACCGGACCCCGCCGAGGAAATGTCGCCGCTGGATGAGTTTCTTTCGCATGCTGCGTTGGAAGCTGGCGAAGGACAGGCCGATGAATGGGACGACTGTGTGCAACTGATGACCATGCACTCGGCCAAAGGTCTCGAGTTTCCGTTGGTGTTCATGTCCGGCATGGAAGACGGGCTTTTTCCACACCAGCGCTCGGTAGCCGACCCGAACGGCCTCGAGGAAGAGCGGCGCCTTTGCTACGTCGGCATCACGCGCGCAATGCAAACGCTGTACGTCACGTATGCCGAGCAGCGACGCCTGTACGGCATGGACAACTACTCGCAGCCATCGCGGTTCATAAATGAGATTCCGGCGGAGTTTGTTGAAGAGATCCGTCCCCGTGTCCAGGTGTCGCGACCAATGCGCGCGCCAACTACTGGCAGAACGCCGGTTACCCAGGGCTCGGAGATGGGCGTTAGACTCGGTCAACAGGTTCGCCACCAGAAGTTCGGTGACGGGGTGATCCTAAATTGCGAAGGGCAGGGAGCACATGCCCGAGTGGAGGTTAATTTTGAGACGGCGGGCACAAAATGGCTTGTTCTAAGTTATGCAAATCTCGATCTGATGTAGACTTGGCGCAATGAAGATTCTCATACTCGGCGCAGGTCAGGTTGGCTCTTCAGCTGCCTACCACCTGTCGCGTGAAGAGGCCAACGAGGTAACAGTCGTTGACATGCGTCCCGACGTTCTACGCGAGTTACAGGACCGACTCGATATACGCACTGTGGTCGGTCACGCTGCACATCCCGAGGTGCTTGGACGCGCCGGTGCAAATGATGCAGACATCGTTGTCGCGCTGACCGATACCGACGAAACCAACATGGTTGCGTGCCAGGTTGCATACACCGCATTTCACACGCCAACCAAGATTGCTCGAATTCGTGCCGCTGAGTACATGAGCGCCAAAGACCTGTTTACCCAGGACGCCATTCCTATCGATGTACGCATCAGCCCGGAACAATTGGTTTGTGAACACGTCGAGCAACTCATTCTTTATCCAGGCGCATCACAGGTTCTCGACTTTGCGAATGGGCGCGTACGACTGGTTGGCGCCAAGGCGGACCGCGACGGGTTGCTTGTTGGTCAACGTATCGCGACGCTTAAGGAGCATATCCCCAACACTGAAGCGCGCATCGCAGCAATCTATCGCGATGGTCGCGCGATGCTGCCGGACGGCGACACGATCATCCAGGAGAATGACGAGGTCTTCTTCATCGCAGACCGCAAGGACATTCGTGTCTTCATTAGCGAGATGCGACGCCTCGAAGACCCGGTTCGCCGTGTGGTTATCGCTGGTGGCGGCAACATCGGTGTGCGGCTGGCGCTGGCACTTGAGCAGACCAACCAGGTGAAGATCATTGAGCGTGACCCGGTGCGGGCGCGGCAGATATCTGAACAACTCAACAAAGCCATCGTATTGGTCGGCGATGCGGCCGACGAGGACTTGTTGCTCGAGGAAAACATCGATAACGCCGACGTCTTCTGCGGACTTACGAATTCGGAAGAAGCGAACATTCTTAGTTCAATGCTCGCCAAGCGGCTTGGGGCTCACAAAGTGATGGCGCTGATCAATCGCGCCTCCTACGTAGACCTCGTGGAAGCGGGCAGCATCGATATCGCTATTTCACCGCAGCAGATCACGATCGGCTCGCTGCTGGCGCACGTGCGTCGTGGTGATGTCGTTAAGGTACATTCACTGCGCCGCGGCGCTGCCGAGGCGATTGAAGCGATTGCTCATGGAGACAAAGAAAGTTCGAAGGTTGTCGGGCGCGCGATCGAAGATATTGACCTGCCGAAAGGCGCAGGAATTGTGGCCCTGGTGCGTGGAGAGCAAGTCATTATCGCTCATCATGACACCGTCGTTGAGAGCGACGACCATGTAATTATGTTCCTGACCGACCGCCGCAAAATCGAACACCTGGAAACTCTATTTCAGGTTGGCGTTTCTTTTGTCTAAGTACGGCGACTAACGATGAACTGGACCGCGGTACAGCGAATACTCGGGCTGCTTCTGATGATGTTCAGCCTGACGATGTTGCCGCCGATTATTATCAGCGTCATCTTTAATGAACAGTCGTGGCTGCCGTTTCTTGAAGCATTCGGGCTGACACTGGCCGCAGGCGTACTTATCTGGCTGCCAGTGCATCGTTCACGCAAGGACCTAAGGCTGCGTGACGGCTTTTTAGTTGTCGCGTCTTTCTGGACCGTCCTGGGTACATTTGGTGCGGCGCCACTATTACTTGCCGATAGTCTGTCGATGTCTATGACCGACGCTATCTTCGAGTCGATGTCTGGCCTGACCACAACCGGTGCGACGGTGTTGACCGGGCTCGACGAATTACCGCGATCAATACTCTACTACCGGCAACAGCTTCAGTGGTTTGGTGGCATGGGTATCATCGTTCTCGCGGTCGCCGTGCTGCCGATGCTTGGTGTCGGTGGAATGCAGCTGTACCGTGCCGAAACTCCGGGTCCGGTGAAAGACACTAAGCTGACACCTCGGATTACCGAGACGGCCAAAGCGCTATGGTACGTGTACTTATCGTTCACCATTGCCTGTGCAGCCAGCTACATGTTGGCTGGGATGAGTTGGTTTGATGCGCTCTGTCATTCCTTTTCGACCGTCGCCATTGGCGGTTTTTCGACCCATGACCTCAGCATGGGCTACTTTGACAGCACCGCCATCGAGCTGGTCGCCATCGTTTTCATGTTTGCCGCGGGCATAAACTTCTCGCTGCACTTTTTCGCCTGGCGCTACGTTTCGATCAAACACTATTCACAGGATCCCGAGTTTCGTGGTTACTTTGTGATTCTCGTTGGCGTTTCCGCCCTGGTCATCTTTGGTCTGTTTCGCCACGCCGTGTTTGACTCGCCCGGAGAAACGATCGTAACCGGCCTGTTCCAGGCGGTATCGATTGCGACAACAACTGGCTTCACCACGGCCGGCTTCGCCGACTGGCCTGCTGCGGTTCCAGTGCTTCTGATTTTTGCCAGCTTTATAGGTGGCTCGGCGGGTTCTACCGCGGGCGGCATCAAAGTTGTTCGCTGGTTGCTCATCTACAAACAGGGTGTGCGCGAAATTACACGGCTCGTGCACCCGAGCGCCGAGATCCCGGTCAAGCTGGGTAGCAAGGCGGTGGGGTATCGCGTCGTTGATGCGGTCTGGGGCTTCTTCTCCGTCTACGTCGTTGTGTTCAGCGCCATGCTGGTCATGATGATGACGACCGGACTTGACCAGGTAACCGCGTTCTCGGCGGTTGCGGCAACCCTGAATAACCTGGGCCCGGGGCTTGGCGAAGTAGCCAACGGGTTCATGACGATGCCTGATACGGCGAAATGGATATCGATCGCCGGCATGCTGCTTGGGCGTCTCGAGATCTTTACGTTGCTTGTCCTTATTACGCCTACCTTCTGGCGGCGCTAACCGCCTCTTGTCTGATCAAAAACAAAACCTGATCGACCGATTCTCAGAGGTAACCGGCAAACTGGTTTCCTGGCTGACTCTGATCATGGTCGTCGTCACGTTTGTGATTGTGGTTATGCGTTACGCATTCGACGCTGGACTGATCTGGTTACAGGAGTCCGTTATCTGGTTGCACGCGGCTGTCTTCATGCTGGGTGCGGCATACACTCTGAAACACGATGAGCATGTCCGCGTTGACGTGTTTTATCGCAGTAGCAGTGCCAAACGCAAAGCCTGGATCGATTTTATTGGCGTCTTGCTTTTTTTGTTGCCGGTGAGTGGTTTTCTTTTGATCAAATCCTGGGACTTCGCAGCCGTATCCT
>JBPCXZ010000165.1:0-20589 GCA_051008055.1 Woeseiaceae bacterium | reverse complement strand
ACTTCCCAGTGCCGCCGGTTGATTCGCTGCACGACATTCGCTCGGCAATGTGCCTGGCTATCGAAGACATGGGTGTAACTACCGAGATTCATCACCACGAGGTTGCAACGGCCGGTCAGTGTGAGATTGGCGCGAAATTCAACACGCTGGTGCAGAAGGCAGACGAAGTACAGATCCTGAAGTACGTCATACACAATGTGGCACACGCCTACGGTAAAACCGCGACCTTCATGCCGAAGCCGCTGGTTAATGACAACGGTAATGGAATGCACGTACACCAGTCATTGTTTAAGGGCGGCGAAAACCTGTTTACTGGCGATGGCTATGGTGGGCTTTCCGAAACCGCGTTGTACTACATCGGCGGTATCATCAAGCACGCCAAAGCGCTGAATGCATTCACCAATCCGGCAACCAACAGCTACAAACGACTGGTTCCAGGGTTTGAAGCGCCGACAATTCTCGCGTACTCAGCGCGCAACCGTTCGGCATCGATTCGTATTCCATACGAAGCGAACCCCAAGGGTCGCCGCGTTGAGGTTCGTTTCCCAGACTCGATGGCCAATCCGTATCTCGCGTTCGCGGCGCTCTTGATGGCTGGCCTGGATGGAATCATCAACAAGATTCATCCTGGCGATGCAATGGACAAGGATTTATACGACCTGCCACCGGAGGAAGAAAAGGAACTCAAGCTGGTCGCTTTCTCGCTGGATGAGGCGCTTGGTGCCCTCGATGAAGATCGCGAATTCCTCAAGGCGGGCGACGTTTTCTCGGATGATCTGATCGATGCCTATATTGACCTTAAGCTCGAAAACGTCACGCGATTGCGCATGACCACGCATCCGGTGGAATTTGACATGTATTACAGCCTGTAAAAACGGCAAAACTGTGACCCGGGCGGCATTTTGCCGCCCGGCGACTAGCCCGGAATCGCCATCGCTTGCTATGCTGACTAAATGGAAACGCGCACATTCTTCGCACTCATCGGAATCCTGGCCACAACTGTGGTGCTGGCCGAAGATGCGTGGAAATGGACAGATGATGAGGGTGTCGTGCACTACTCCGACGTCCCGGTCGATGGCGCAGAACAGGTTCACCTGTCCGAGTACAGCAAAAAGACCGGCGCTCGCATTTCCGAGAGCACGGATCTCACGCGACGAGAAGAGGAACCTGAGGAGTTCACTTACGAGACCCTGGCCGTCACCTCACCAACAGCAGAACAAACGCTGTGGAACATAGAAGGCAACTTACCGGTCAGCATCGCGGTCAGCCCGAACCTGATGCGCGGACACCGGATTCGGCTGTACTTCGACGGCAATGCCCAGGATCTATCCGGAACGAGCGTGACCCTCACGGAGGTCTACCGCGGCGTGCACAACCTGCGCGCGGAAGTGATCGACGCAACGGGCCGAGTGATAACAATCAGCGAACCGGTGAGATTTTACGTTCAACAGAACGCCATCGGTCGGTAACAGGTAACGGCCCCACCAACCCGGGTGACCACGGCACCCTCGACAGCAACGCCAAAACTATTCTCGACAGCCTGAATTCCGGAGTGATTCTGCTGGACGCAAGCTTGTTGATTGTCGGCCTGAATCCTGCAGCGGAAAACATCCTGGGTGTCAGCGCCAGGCGCTCCCAAGGTGAATCGTTCTTGCAGCTGGTCGACGACGAGCCGGAGTTGCGCGACATCCTCAGTCGGTCTGTCCGAACAGGTGACCACTACGCAAACGAACTACGACTTGGTCCGACCGAAGTTCACGCTAAAGAACGCATTGTCGACTGCCGGGTATCCCCGATCAATTGCGGTGACGCCGCGTTACTTGTCGAAATGACAGACGTGACACGACGTAACCAGATCTCGCGGGAGAACGCCTTGTTGATACAACACGGCGCAGGACGACAGATGATTCGCCAGCTCGCACACGAAATCAAAAATCCGCTTGGCGGCATTCGTGGCGCAGCACAATTACTGGAACGATTGCTACCAAACGACGAACAACGTGAATACACCGGCGTTGTTATTAGCGAAACAGATCGCTTAGCCGGTCTCGTCGACACCTTGTTAGGCCCGGGTGGCCCGCCGAACAAAGAGCCACTAAACATTCACGAACTGATTGAATACGTCGTGCGCATCGTTCAGGCCGAAGACAACAAGAAGCTAACAATTTTCCGCGACTATGATCCCGGCCTGCCAACGATTGACCTCGACCGCGACCAAATGGTTCAAGCGTTGCTGAACCTGATACGTAACGCAGCGATCGCGTTGGACGGCCAGGGTGCGATTACGCTGCGCAGCCGAGCTGTGATGAATTTTACTATTGGTGATGTCAGGCACCCGGTGATCGCATCGGTCGAAATTGAAGATGATGGTCCCGGGATACCGGAAGACCTGCAGGACTCTATTTTCTATCCGCTGGTTACTAGCCGAGCAGAAGGCACTGGGCTTGGGTTGCCGGCAGCGCAAGAGCTCATTAGTCGCCACGGTGGTCTGATCGAGTTTGAAAGCCGTCCTGGACGCACTGTTTTTATCGTGCGTTTGCCGATCGACACAAGATCAAGAGACGACCAAGATGGCTAAGCCACTAGACGTTTGGGTTGTAGACGACGATCAATCTGTTCGTTGGGTGCTTGAGAAAGCGCTGCGCCAGGGCGGTATGAAAACGCGCAGCTTCGAGCGAGCGGAACACCTGCTCGATGCTATTGAGACCTCGGCGCCCGATGTATTGATTACAGATGTGCGCATGCCCGGCATGTCGGGCCTCGCGCTGCTCGAGCGATTGCACGAACGGCTGCCAGGCTTGCCGATCATTGTTATTACAGCCCACTCTGATCTTGAGAACGCAGTAGCTGCCTACCAGGGCGGAGCGTTTGAGTACCTACCCAAGCCATTCGACATCGACGACGCGGTCGAGCTGGTCAAAAAAGCGGCGCGCAAGAACGGCGGCAGCGATGGCGCCGAGTCAACGCCGCAGGGCATGGCGTCGATCATCGGACAGGCGCCAGCCATGCAAGAAGTGTTTCGGTCAATCGGCCGACTGGCGACCTCGAGCATGACCGTGCTGATTACCGGCGAGTCAGGTACCGGGAAGGAACTAGTCGCCCAAGCGCTACATCAACACAGCCCGCGGGCGGACAAGCCATTCGTTGCATTGAACACGTCGGCTATTTCGCCGGAACTCCTTGAGTCCGAATTGTTTGGCCATGAAAAGGGATCATTCACCGGAGCCGACGCTCGACGCATAGGGCGATTCGAGCAAGCCAATGGCGGCACGCTTTTTCTGGACGAGATCGGCGACATGTCGCCGGCGCTGCAAACACGACTGCTGCGCGTCCTCGCAGAGAACGAGTTTTATCGCGTAGGCGGCGAAACATCGATTCGTGTCGACGTCCGCGTAATCGCGGCTACGAATCAAGATCTTGCACGAGCCGTCAAGGAATCACGTTTCCGCGAAGACCTGTTCCATCGCCTCAATGTCATTCGGATTAACACGCCACCACTGCGGCATCGACGAGAGGACATACCGCTTTTGCTTGAGCACTATCTAGCGGAGGCCGCCTCGGAAATGACCACGCCGGCGAAATCAATCGACTCTGAGGCACTTGCGACGCTGCGCAACTTCGATTGGCCCGGCAATGTGCGACAACTGGTTAACGCATCGCGGCGACTTACGGTGACGGCGCCGGGCCGAGTCATTACATCGCAGGACATACCGACGGACCTTGGCGGGCGGGACGCAGGTAACAGATCAAGTCAGGAATGGACCCGCAGCCTCGCCGCCTGGGCCGAAACGAAACTCTCTGAAGACGAGAACGGCGCTCTCTTGCGTGCCGCGCTGCCAGACTTCGAGAAGACATTGATTCAGATAGCAATGGCGAAGGCCAAAGGCAGTCGCAAAGACGCTGCGCAGTTACTTGGGTGGGGGCGCAACACCCTGACAAGAAAAATGAAATCACTGCATCTCGACTAAGCCTAGTCGCGCAACGCCCCAACCAGCTCGGAAACGTTGTTCATGTCGTGCCGGGCAAGATAGTCAGAGATACCGGTATTTACTTTCGTGCAGACCAGCGGGTCATAGAAAAGTGCTGTACCGAGCCCGACCGTGCTGGCGCCGGCAAGCAAGAACTGCAGGGCATCGTCGGTCGTCGTAACTCCGCCTTGGCCAATAATCGGTACGCCGTGCGCCCTGGTGACCGCATGAACCTGTTTAGTCTTCAGCAGTGCGATCGGTTTGATTGCCGGCCCGGACAGCCCACCTTGCACATTGCCGATGATCGGTTCGCGCTTTTCAACATCGATAGCCATGCCCATCATCGTATTGATCACTGCAAAGGCATCGGAGCCGGCTTCAATACACAAGCGTGCGTTCTCGGCAATATCCGTCTGGTTCGGCGATAACTTGGTGATAATCGGCTTACTGGTTTGCGCGCGGCAGGCCTCCACTACGCGCGCTGACATTTCCGGGACGTTGCCAAACTGCACACCGCCTTCCTTGACGTTCGGACAAGAGATATTAATCTCGATGGCATCAATCGGTGAGTCGTCGAAGCGGCGCGTGACTTCCGCATAATCTTCGATCGTAGAGCCGCAAACATTCGCTATGAAGCGCGTTTCAGTGAAGTCGAGCCCGGGCAGTATGTCGTTGACGACTTTGTCGACACCGGGGTTTTGCAATCCGATCGCGTTCAGCATGCCCATTGGAGTTTCGTAGACCCGATGTGGCGGGTTGCCGAGCCGCGGTTCCAACGTTGTGCCTTTTAGCACTACGGCACCAACGTCCGAGTTCGAAAAGCCTTCAACCCGCGTATATTCCTCGCCGAAACCGACACAGCCGGACAGCAGGACGATTGGCGAGTTCAGCGTCAGGCCGCAGAAGTCGATTTGCAACGGATTGGATTGTGAGCTTGGCATCGGTGCGGCATTCTACGTCAATGTTCAGCCTGATTCTCTACGAACCGGAAATTCCGCCAAACACCGGAAACATTATTCGCTTGTGCGCCAACACGGGCGTTGCGTTGCATCTGATTGAGCCGCTTGGCTTCGATCTTGAAGAAAAAAAGCTGCGCCGCGCCGGTCTCGACTACCGGGAGTTTGCGGAGGTTCGAACGCACAAGAGTCTGGAAGCTTGTCTCACCGAGCTGGGCAATCCGCGTGTATTCGCGCTGAGCACACGCGGTAAGACCCGCCATGACTCGCCGCAATACGCCAGGAATGATGCGTTTCTGCTCGGGCCTGAAACCCGCGGGCTACCACAAGACATACTGGATGCCTTGCCAGCGGCACAAAGACTGCGACTACCGATGCGCAAAGACAGCCGCAGTCTGAACCTATCGAACACCGCGGCCGTTATTGTCTACGAGGCCTGGCGCCAACTGGATTTTGAGTAGCCGCGCTTCCTAGGCAGGCTCGATATTGCTGTTGAGGCGGAACAAGTTGCCCGGGTCATACTGGCCTTTGATGTCGCGAAGCCGCGCGTACGAGGGCCCGTAATTTCCAGACGCATTCTCGCCGTCGGTGTCAATGTTGTCGTAGTAACCACCAGTAAATGGATCCAGCTTCGCGTACACCTCCCGGGTTAGCGCTATAGCTTCGGCATCCTGCGCAGGGTCCATCCAGCCACTGACGATGACCAGCATGATCTCGGCGTTTCTGTGTGGGAAGGCGGTGTCCAGCTCGCCCACGCGTTTAGCAGCGCCGCCAGCAACATGGTTGGTAATGAAGACGCGTGGATCACCGGTGTGCGCATCGAGCATTGCATCGACCAACTCCTGCGACCATTCCTTGATCATGCAGTTTTTCGCGTAAGAGCGTACGCCATGACCAAACGCTACGTCGTGCTGTGTTTGCATAACCATGTAGTCCTGCATTGTTACCCCATCCATCATCGGCGTCCCGACCGCACGCAATGCCGCAAGCTCCTTCTCGCCAGCCGCGGGGTCGCCGTTGTACACGACGTCCATACCGATTACCTCGACGCCATCGGGCGTGGTCATCAGGGCAGGCCCGACATACAAGTCGTCTGAATAGTCAGCCGCGTGCTCGGCATAGTGTTCGAGCACGTCGCGTGCTTGCGCGATCGGCCACATGATGCCGCCGGACAAAAGGTTGCGTTCGAATGGATGTAACTGGAACTCAAAATCGGTAACGACACCGAAGTTACCGCCGCCACCGCGGATACCCCAAAACAGATCCGCCTCGTTGTCCGCGCTGACTGAGCGCTGTTTGCCATCCGCCGTTACCATGGTCGCGCCAACAAGATTGTCGATTGCCAGTCCATACTTGCGATTCAGACGACCAAAGCCGCCGCCAAGCGTAAAGCCGCCGACGCCGGTATGTGACACAACCCCGGCGGTGGTTACGAGGCCATGTTCAAGCGCAGCTGTATCGAGCGCATTGAGCAGCGCGCCACCTTGCGATTTGGCACGCCTCGCGTCCGCATCGACTGAGACCGCACTCATTTGCGACAGATCAATCATCAGGCCGTCGTCACAAATCGATTTGCCCGGCCAGCTGTGCCCGCCACCGCGCACAGCGACCAGCAAGTCGCGTTCACGCGCAAATGTGACGGCCTCGCTAACGTCATTTGAGTCCAGGCAGCGTGCGATCAGCGCCGGCCGTTTGTCGTGCATGCCATTCCAGATACTGCGGGCAGTGTCATAGTCGGGGTGTCCGGATAACAAGACCGGGCCGGTCATGCTTTCGCCAAGCTCCTTGATGGCCGCCTTTTCGAGCTCTATCTCGCTACCAGCTAGCGATATACCTCGAATGCTGGTGTCGGCGTCGGTAGCGACGGGCACTTTCTTCTCGCAGCCGTGCATCATAGGTATTGCTGCAGCCACGCTCGCTGCTACCGCGGTGCGGCAAAATTGACGTCTATCCATAACCGTTCTCCCCAATTGTTGTTTTTTAAGCAGGCTCGATATTGCTGTTTAATCGGAACTGATTGGTCGGGTCGTACTGGCTCTTGATCTCGCGTAAGCGCGGATAAGCAGGGCCGTAGTTCCCGGCGGCCTTGTTGCCATCGAAGTCGATGTTGTCGTAGTAGCCGCCCAAGTGCGGCTCAATCGCGTAGTACAACTCCCGCGCCAGAGCGATTCCCGGCTCGTCGTCGGCCGCGTCCATCCAGCCGCCACCAACACCGATCATCGTTTCGGCATTGCGGTGCGGGAAGGCAGTATCAAGCTCGCCGACACGTTTTGCGGCGCCGCCCAGCGTGTGGGTGAACCACATGACCCTTGGGTCCTCGACAAAGGACTCCAATAATGTATCGACCAGCCCTTGTGAGAACTCATTGACCATGCCGCTCTTCATATAGGAGCGGACACCGTGACCGAATGACACATCTTCTTGGGTCTGCATGACCATGTAGTCCTGCATCGTCACGCCGGCATCAATTGGCGAACCGAGCTTCATTAGTGGTTCGAGCTCTTTCTCTCCTGTCGCTGGGTCGCCGTCGTAGACCACCTCCATCGCGATCATGCTCTCGCCTTCCATCGTAAACATCATAGGTCCAACATAGAGTTCATCAGACAGGCCCTCATACCACTCGCCATAAAACTCGAGGACGTCGCGGGCCTGCGTCACCGGCCACATCATCATGCCAGACAACAGTTTGCGCTCGAACGGATGCAGTTCGAATTCGAATTCGGTAACGACACCGAAGTTGCCACCGCCACCACGAATTGCCCAAAACAAGTCGGGTTCTTCGTCTGCACTAATACGGCGCGCTTTGCCGTCAGCAGTGATGATCTCGGCGGAGCGAAGGTTGTCGACGGCAAGTCCGTACTTGCGGTTAAGTCGGCCCATACCGCCGCCCAGAGTGAAGCCGCCAACACCGGTGTGCGAAACTACGCCGGCCGTTGTAATCAAGCCGTGTTCAAGTGAGGCTGTATCAAGCGCGTTTAGCAGCGCGCCGCCGCGGGCGGTTGCGCGTCTGGCCTCAGCGTCTACCGAGACCGTATTCATCAACGAAAGATCAATCATGATGCCGTCATCACAAACGGACTTGCCAGGCCAGCTATGGCCACCACCCCGAACCGCGGTCAAGAGGCCTCGTTCTTTGGCGAAGGTCACAGCATTGCTGACATCATTGGCATCCATGCAGCGAGCAATCAATGCCGGTCGTTTGTCGTGCATGCCGTTCCACACCATGCGCACACCGTCAAATTCCTCGTGCCCGGAAAGCAAAACCGGCCCTGTCATGCTTTCGCCGAGCTCTTTGACAGCGGCTTTCTCGAGCTCGAGTTCTGTACCGTCCAGGGAGATTGCGCGAACGCTGGTATACGCTTCGGTGGCCACCGGCGCTTTTTTATCGCAGCCTGGAAGCAGTGGAATTGCAGCGGCTACACTTACCGCCAACGCGGTTCGACAGAATTGACGTCTCTGCATCACTCTTTCCCCCTATTATTTTTCCGAGTGCTTGATATAGCTTAGAAGATCAGACGTAAATTGCTAGTGCTCTGAAGTTAGTTGACGCCCCATTAATTCGCCAACTGCCTCTTGCGGCTTCGCGCCTTCGTAAAGGATTCGATAGATCTGGTGGCAGATTGGCATCTCAATTCCAAGCTCTTCCGCCACTTCTTTGACTGCCTCGGCGGCCATAACACCTTCAACAACCTGCTGAATCTCTTGCTGCGCCTCAGCGACGGTCTTGCCGCCGGCCAGGGCAAGGCCCATGCGCCGATTTCGCGACAGGTTGTCGGTGCAGGTGAGAACGAGGTCTCCCATGCCAGCGAGCCCCATGAAGGTTTCCTTCTTGGCACCCAGCGCCACACCGAGTCGCGTCATTTCGACGAGGCCGCGCGTGATCATTGCAATTCGTGTGTTCGCGCCGAAGCCAAGTCCGTCGGACATGCCTGCGCCGATTGCGAGAACGTTTTTGACGGCACCGCCAACCTCAACACCGATCATGTCGTCAGAGGTATAAGCGCGAAACTTGTCGCCAGACAGTGCGGCGGCGAGCTCGGCCGCAAAGTCGCTGTTATTCGCCGCGACAGTCATAGCTGTCGGCAACTGCGCGCCGACCTCCTTGGCAAAGGTAGGGCCCGATAAAACAGCAACCGGAATATCTGCGCCGAGCTCTTCCGCTACAACCTGGTGCGGCAGCTTGCCGGAATGCAGCTCAAAGCCCTTGGTGGCCCAGCAGACACGGGAGTTGTCGCTGAGATGCGGTTTTATCGCGATCAATGTTTCGCGCAGACCGTGGCTAGGTACTGCAACCAGAATATCGCGGACACCAGCGAGGCACTCTTCGAGGCTGGTGACCGCGTGCAGGTTTTCCGGGAATTCTGCGCCGGGGAGGTAGCGCGTGTTACGGCGCTCCTCAATCATGCGGGCCATCTGCTCTGGATCGCGGCCCCACATTCGAACATCACAACCGCTACGCGCAAACTGCAGCGCCAGCGCGGTACCCCAGGAGCCCGCGCCGACGACAGCCTGTGCGCGTGATGATTTTATTAGTGCTTCTCCGCCGACTCTGCAGCGGCTTCAGCCGCCTGTTGTTGTGACTGCATATACAAAGCATCAAAATTAATTGGTTGCAGAACAAACTCGGGAAAACCACCCTTTTGAATGACGCTCGCGATCGCCTCGCGGGCGTACGGGAACAGAATGCTCGGGCAATAGCTACCGGTAATCGCTGCGCGCTCATTGTCTTCATAACCGTTGAGCTCAAATAGCCCGGCTTGCTGTAGCTCAACCAGGAATACAGTCTTGTCGTCTTCCTTTGCATCAACTGTGATGGTGAGCACTACCTCATGGACGCCGTTCTCCAGCTCAGTGTGCCCGCTGCGCAGATTCAGGTTCGTCTGCGGCGCCCACTTCTCAGCCTTGAATACTTCCGGAGTCATTGGGGACTCAAAAGAAAAGTCCTTCACGTAAATTTTGGCAACGGAAATTCGTTTCTCGTTTTCTGCCGCGTTTTCTTCAGCCATTACTTGTTCCTAAGTTTCAAAAAAAAAGTTGTACTAATTCTTGCCTTTGCTTTTCTTGCCAGTCGTTTTCTTGCCAGTGACGACCGGCATGCCTGCTTGTGTCCAGGACCCCATGCCGCCCTTTAGTCCATAGGCAGAAACAAACCCGTCGTTCCGCAACGATGCCACCGCACGCGTAGACGTCGTGCCCCCCGCGCAAACAGCAACAATGGGTTTGTTCTTGAACTTTTCAATCTTTGTCTTGTTCGCTTCCAGCTCGTCATACGGAATGTTCCTTGCATTGACGATATGACCCTGCGAATAAGCCTCCTGGCTGCGCAGGTCAATCACGAGCCCGTCATTATTGATCAATGCCACAGCCGCGGTCGGATCAACCGCAACCATGCCGGACGCCTTGCGGCGTAGTTCACTAAAGATCAGCACAAAAAAGCTGATCATGAGAAGCACCACCAGCACCGTATTTTCGCCGGTGAATTCGAGAAGTTGTTCCATGATTCCTTATTACGGGCGCCAGACTTGGCGACCGGGTTGTGGCAAAGCGCGCATTATACCAAACTGCCGAACCATGACGCGGCCTCATAGACTTATTTTAATGCTCCTGGCGACAATTCCGTTGCTGGCGCAGGGACAGGACGACGACCTGGCCAAGGTAAAAGAGCAGGAGCTCGAAGAGGTTCGTGAGCGCATCAGCACCCTGAAACAAAGCATGGACAAGAGTGCCGGCAGCCGGGATCGCATCACGACTGAGCTGCAGGGCGCGGAAGTGGAGATGTCGGAAAAGCGTATCCGGCTCAAGGAGCTGGAGCGAGAGCGTGACTTCAGCACCAAGCGCAAACAGGAGCTTGATGCCCAGATTGTGGAGCGTGCAGCGGAGCTCTCCGACGAGGCAGAGGCTCTGGCCGAGCAGGTGCGGGCAGCGCACATGAGTGGTGGCCAGGAGCGGGTTAAATTGCTTCTAAATCAGCGCGACCCGGCGACACTGGGTCGGTTGTTGCGCTACTACGAGTACTTTAACGACTTTCGCTCAAACAATATTCAGGTCGTAACGGGCCATATTGACGAATTATCGGTGCTGCGCAGCGAGGTAGCCGCCGAGGAAGCCAGATTGGCCGGGTTGACTCGTGAGCGCTACGACGAACTGACCCAGCTCAATGTTGCGCAGGAAAGGCGCCAGGAGTTGCTCGTGTCATTGAGAGAGCGCATGGCTAATGAAGAGCAGGAAATCGAGATGCTCGCCGCGCAGGAAAAAGATCTGGCCAGGCTCATCGATGAATTGACCAGCATTCTTTCGGATTATCCGATCCGCTCGGAAAGCCCGTTCAGCGAACACAAAGGCAAGCTCACCTGGCCGGTCGCCGGGACACTTATTCACGATTTTGGCCAGCCGAGAGTGAGCGACAAGCTAAAGTGGAACGGTGTGGTGCTGGCTGCACAACGCGGGCGGGAAGTGCGCGCTATTTACCACGGCCGCATCGTGTTTTCGGATTGGTTGTCGGGTCTTGGGCTGCTCGTTATCGTCGATCACGGCGAGGGATATATGACGCTCTACGGGTATAACGAAACAACACTGAAAAGTACCGGCGACTGGGTCGCGCCTGGCGATGTGATTGCGACAGTCGGTGACAGTGGTGGTCAGTCTCGTGCATCCTTGTATTTTGAATTGCGGCGCGGCACGAAAGCATTGAATCCACGCCACTGGGTCACCCGCCGCCCCGGAAGTTAGCCCGCAAAACGTGACCGAAGCTTAGGGCAGAGCCTTTGCCGCTATGCTATCGTCAAAACTGCTTGCGAGCCTGAGAGGGCGCTCAGCGGGCTACCAGGAGAGATGCATGTCATTAAAAACCAGAGCTGTTCTGGTCTTAGTCGTCGGTACCGTAATGGGCGTAAGCCTGTCTGCGGGCGGTGACTTCCTGGCACGCCAACAGCAACCCAGCCATGGTCAGCTGGAACTGGAACAGGCGCACCTTATCGCCGAGGTAATGAAGCGCGTCAAGAGCGATTATGTTGAGTCAATTGACGACAGCGAGCTCCTCGAAAGCGCTATTCGGGGAATGGTCAGCGACCTGGACCCACACTCCCAATATCTTGATGCGGACGAGTATCGCGACATTCGCATCAGCACGACCGGTAGCTACACCGGAATCGGTATCGAGGTCACTGAAGTAGATGGTGAGATTCAGGTCATCACACCGATAGCTGGTTCGCCCGCGGCACGTTCTGGAATCCGCAGTGGCGACCAGATTATCGCCGTAGACGGCATCATGGTGGATACCGAGAACCTGCAGGACACAATCGGCCAGATGCGCGGGCGGCGCGGTTCGAGAATCACCGTCACGGTGCTGCGTGGCGACGAGGCAATTGATCATATGATGCGACGTGAAGTCATTCGTGTCGCAAGCGTGCACTACGAAACCCTCGATCCCTCCTATGGTTATGTGCGGCTGAGTCAGTTTAGTGAGTCGACGGCGCGCGACCTGAGTGCTGCCATTACAGAAATGCAGGACGAGCAAGGCGGCATGCTCGACGGGCTGGTACTGGATCTACGTAACAACCCCGGGGGTGTCCTCGATTCTGCCGTTGATGTGTCGGACCTGTTTCTTAACTCAGGTGTCATCGTCAGCGCCGAAGGACGGACCGATGAGTCACGTTTTGAGCGCTCCGCGCACCGAGGTGATGTGCTCGATGGTGCGGACATCGTTGTGTTAGTCAACAAAGGATCGGCATCAGCGTCTGAAATTGTGGCCGGCGCGTTGCAGGATCACAATCGAGCCGCGGTGCTTGGCACACCAACCTTTGGCAAAGGCCTCGTGCAAACGGTCATGCCACTCTCTATGGGTCGTGCCATTAAGCTAACGACGTCCCGTTATTTCACGCCGTCCGGCGACTCGATTCATGAGGTTGGCATCACCCCTGACATCCTGGTGGACGACACTGCGGGTTTCCCTGATCTGAGCCTCAACGGCGGTGTCGACCGCGAAAATGACACACAACTGCTGGAGGCTATCAATCGCCTGCAGCACAGACAGGTAATGCACAGCAGCAACCAATGAGCCTGATCTGGTGAGCAAGAGCCGTTCGTTCCTGTTAGTCATTGTCACCATGCTTGGGTTGTCGTCCGCGGCTCACGCGCAAGGCGAACCGCGCATCACAATCATAATCGACGACCTTGGCTACCAGTTCGACCTTGGCGTGCGTGCCATTAATCTCCCTGGGCCGGTGAGCTTCGCAATTCTGCCAGCGGCGCCTAACAGCGGACCACTCGCACGCGCGGCATATGGCAAAGGCAAGGAAGTGCTATTACATCTGCCGTTCGAGTCAATCGACCGGGAGAACGTCAACGAGCCAGGCGCAATTACTCTGGACATGAGTCGCCAGATGTTTCACGAAACTTTCGAGGCTGGACTCGCGTCTGTGCCGCATGCGATCGGCGTCAGCAACCATCGCGGCAGCTTGCTCACCCGGCATCCGGGACACATGGCCTGGTTGATGGAAGAGATTGCCGCTCGGGAAGGCATGTTTTTCGTGGACAGCTATACCACCCATGAAAGCGTCGCGATCCAGATGGCGGCCGAGTCCGGCATCGCTGCAACGCGTCGCAACGTGTTTCTCGATAATGATCGTACGCCCGGAGCGATATCCCGTGAGTTCGATCGCCTGATTGCGCTGGCGCGCCGCCATGGCAAGGCTGTAGCCATTGGCCACCCCTACCCGGAGACGCTGGAGTTCCTGGAAAACAAGCTTGTAGAGCTGCAGGATAGCGACATCAAGTTGATCCCTGTCAGCCAGGCCGTAAACTCGACTGAACCTGCCCCAATGGACAAACTCTAAGCATCTATGAAAGTTTTGACACGAACCTACCCGGCATTGCTCTTAATCTTCCTGATGCAGGGCGCCTATGCACAAGACGAGCAAACTGCGTGCACCATGCAGTTCGATCCAGTCTGCGGCGTCGACGGCAAGACCTACAGCAACGAGTGTTTTGCAAAAGCTGGTGGCGCGGAAGTCGCCTATGAAGGCGAGTGCCAGGATGAGAATGTCGGGTGTAGCGAAGAATACGATCCTGTCTGCGGACTTGATGGCAACACGTACAACAACGAATGCCTGGCTATGGCTTCAGGCGCAGGGGTCGCCGGCCTCGGCGTATGTACGGCGAATGGTTGTCCGAGTGTGGAAGATCCGGTTTGCGGAATGAACGGTCGCACCTACATTAATCGCTGCGAGGCGGATACCGTGCGGGTGCCGGTGCAGCGCAAGGGTTTGTGCAATCTGGAGAATTGCCCGAAGGTGTTTGCGCCAGTCTGTAGCGACGACACCACCTACGACAATGCGTGTAATGCGGAAGCCGATGGCAAAACCGTATTCACGGAAGGCATCTGCAATGTTCGCGCATGCCCGACGATCTTCGTGCCTGTTTGTGGTTCCGACGGTTTGACGTACAGCAACGCTTGTCAGGCAGAACGCCGCGGTATTCTCATCGAATACGCCGGTCTCTGCGAGGGACAGGGCCGCAATTGTCCGCGCACGTTTCTACCGGTTTGCGGTGTCGACGGCGTTACCTATGACAATGAATGCCAGTTAGAAAACGCCGGCGTAGACAAAGCCTACGCCGGCGCTTGTTTAGGCGACTGATCCCCGATTACGGGTAGGTATAGCTGGCGCCGATTCCCAGCGGTATGCCCAGCGAGTAGTAAATCACCAGGAAGATCGTCCAGACAATGATGAATGTCACCGAGTACGGCAACATCATTGCCGTCAGTGTGCCAATACCGGTCGTCGTCACGTAACGCTGGCAATAAACCACGACTAACGGAAAGTAAGGCATCAGCGGTGTGATGATGTTGGTGGACGAGTCACCGACTCGGTAGGCGGCCTGGGTCAGGTCTGGCGATATCCCCAATGCCATGAGCATCGGCACAAAGATCGGTGCGAGCAAGCCCCACTTACCGGTTGCAGAACCGACGAAAAGATTGATGAAGCCGGTCAGAATCACGATGCCGACTAGCGTACCGGCCGCTGGCATGTCGATTGCCTGCAGAGCTGCGGCGCCTTTCAGTGCCAGCAGCACACCCAGGTTGGACTGGCCAAAGGCATACACAAACTGTGCAATGAAGAACATGATGACCAGGTAGTACGACATCTGGTGCATCGCCTTGGTCATGCCGTCGATGACATCCTTCGAGCTGGTTATCGTCTTTGCAGCAATGCCGTACACGATTCCAGGTATGACAAACATCAGAAAGATTAGTGACACGATGGAGCGCATGATCGGTGCGGCACCGGTGGCCAGCGAACCATTTGCATCGCGCCACGCCGACTCAGGCTGCAAAGCGGTATAGACCATGAATGCAACACCGAGGGCCAGTGCGAGCAGTGCCGCGTTCAGGCCCTTCTTTTCGTTCGGCTCAAGGTCGTGCATCTGCGGCAGGTCTTCGAGATCGCCGTCGAGCTCTATCTTGTTGAGACGCGGCTCAACGACCTTTTCTGTCAGATACCAGCCGAGGCTGATAATGATTAACGATGATGCCGTGGTGAAGAAGTAATTATTCAACGGATTAAGCACGATCTCAGGATCCAGAATCCTTGCACCTGATTGGGTCAGGCCCTGTAACAATGGATCAAGTGAAGACGGTACGAAGTTAGCCGAGAAGCCGCCGGATACGCCAGCAAACGCAGCCGCGATGCCGGCTAATGGGTGGCGACCTGCTGCGTAGAAAATGACGCCGCCGAGTGGAATGACCAACACGTAACCCGCATCGACCGCGGAGTGACTAACAATACCAACGAGGATAACCATCGGTGTAACCAGCCACTTGGCAGTGACACCAAGCAAGGCCCGCAAGCCGGTATTGATGAAGCCGGTGTGTTCTGCAACACCGATACCCAGCATCGCAACCAGTACAACGCCGACCGGATGGAAGTGCGAGAAGTTGGTCACCATGACCGATAACCATTCGGTCATCGCTGGGCCTTCGAGCAGGTTGTTGATGACCAGCGCTTCGCCCGAGCGAGGATCGATCACCTCGAAAGAAACCATCGAGAATAACCAGGACAACGCCCAGACGATGACCAGCAGGCCAACGAATAACATGGCCGGATCCGGCAGCTTGTTACCGATCCGTTCTACGCTGGCGAGCATGCGGGTGGTGAGACTATCCGTAGCGGTAGCGTCGGACATGCGATTCCCCTCTAATTATTATTTGTGCGGAGTTTAGCAAACAAAAAGGGGTCAGGGCCCTACTTAGGCCCTGACCCCCTTGGTATATCGGACTAGGGTGTAACGAACTACCAGCCGCAGCTGCGGTTGGCGTTTTGCTCCTTGAGATACACCATCAGCGGCGCAAAGTAGTCGATGATTGCCGTAGCGTCAGCTTCGCGAGTGCCGGTCAGCTTCTCCAATGTGTCCTGCCACGGAACGCTTGAACCTGGTTCAAGCATCGCTTGTAATTTAGCGCCGGCTTCCTTGCTGCCGTACACAGAGCAATCACTCAGCTCACCTTCATGCCCGGCGGCCTCACAAAGCGCGCGCTGGAACTGGAACTGCAGGATGCGTGCCACAAAGTATCGGGTGTAGGAAACATTGCCCGGTACGTGGTACTTGGAACCCGGGTCAAAATTGGCCTCCGATCGCTCAACCGGCGGCGCGATACCCTGGTACTGCAGCCGCAGGTCCCACCAGGCCTGGTTATAGTTTTCCGGAGCTACGTCGCCGGAGAATACTTTCCAGCGCCACTCGTCGATCAGCTTGCCGAACGGCAGGAAAGCGATCTTGTCGAGCGCCTGTTGCATCTGGCGATTGATCACCGCCTGCTCGGACTGTTCGGCAGAGGCGATAAGACCAACCTCCGCCAGGTACTCCGGCGTCATCGATAAAGTGACCGCGTCGCCGATAGCTTCGTGGAAGCCACCGTTTGCACCGTTGCGGAACAACATTGGCTGCTGGTTGTACGCGCGCTGGTAATAATTGTGACCGAGCTCGTGATAGATCACGCGCAGTTCGTCGTAGGTCTGTTTGATGCACATTTTGATGCGCAGGTCGTCATCGCCATCCAGGTTCCAGGCGCTGGCGTGACAAACCACATCGCGATCCCTGGGTGCACTAAATTGCGAACGTTCCCAGAATGTATCTGGCAGACGATCGAATCCAAGCGACACATAAAAGTCCTCGGCAGAACGGACCATCTCCTGCGGTGAGTAGTTTTTCGTCTTCAGTGTGGAGTCGACGTCGAGATCCGAAACGCCCGGGTACGGCTCCATGATGTCGTAGATGAAGCCCCATTCCTGCGCCCACATGTTGCCGAGCAGGTGCGCGGGAATCGGTCCGCTCTGTGGAACTTTGTCTTCGCCGTAATGCTCGCCGAGCTTGGCGCGAACGTGGCAATGCAGTTCGTCATAAAGTGGCTTGACCTGGTCCCATAGTCGCGCGGTATCGGCTTCGAACTCCGCAGCGCTCATGTCGTAGGTCGAGCGCCAAAACGCACCGAGGTCATCGTGGCCAAACTCTTTGGCGCCCTCGTTAGAAAGCTCGACAAAGCGCTCGTACTTGTCACGCATCGGCGGGGCGATTTCACGCCAGCCAATCCAGTACTCGAGAAGTTCGTCGTAGTCCTTGCTCTGATTCATCGCGAGCTCGAGTTCGTTGCCGCTCATGCAGTCGTCGTCGCTGCGACAGTATTGCCCGGCACCGTACATGCCCCCCAACTCGGTCAGAATGTTGGCCAACTCCTTACGCTTGGCGTCGTCATCCGGTGCAACCATCAGGGCGCCACTCTTCAGCGCATCGAGGGCGCGTCGCGTAGCAGCGTCAAGTTCCTGCCCGTCATACGCCATCGCTTCTTTCACGCGGGCGCTATGCCAGGCCGCGTAGCGCTCATTCGCGAGCGCATCGACGACGCCGGAATCTTCATTGATATAAGTTGCGCGCAGCCAGCCAGCGGCATTCAATTCACGCCACCAATCCCGGTACTCTGCGTTCACACGATCGATAAATTCCTCAGCTGTTTCGGTTGGCGCTGCCCCCATAGTGTAGCTGCCGCTGCCGTCGTGCTGTGAACATCCGATCATGATTGCCGCTGCGGCAATCAGGACTAAAAGCTTATTCATTTTTAATCTACTCCACTCATTAATTTCTTGATTGGCTTGGTCAGCAACAACATGATCAAACCTGCGCCGCCGGCAGTCATTACAATTGACATGTACTGGTCAGGGTAGGCAGCAACATTCTCGGCATCGAATTCGCCTGCGATCTGGCCGGCGATCAGGTTGCCCAGCGCGGTCGCCAGGAACCACATGCCCATCATCTGGCCTACAAAACGTTTCGGTGCGAGCTTGGTTGTTACCGACAAACCGACCGGCGAAAGCGCCAGCTCGCCGAAGGTGTGCAATAGGTAAGTCATAATCAACCAGGTCGGCATCGCCTTGTCGCCGTTAGCAACGATGGTTGAAGCACCAACCATGACCAGGAAACCACAAGCCAACAAGATCAAGCCGAAGCCAAATTTTGCAGGCGTCGAAGGCTGCAGGTTGCGCTTGGCAAGCGCGACCCAGAGCCAGGCAAAAACCGGTGCGAACATGATGATGAATATTGAGTTCACCGACTGGAACCAGGTCGATGGAACGGTGAACCAACTGAACTCGAGCTGCGTGTATCGGTCGGCAAAGAAGTTCAATGAGCTGCCTGACTGCTCGAAGCCCGACCAGAACATGGCGCAACCCATCAACAGGATGATCAGTGCAACGGTGCGTTTTTTCTCTTCGCTTGTAAGGTGGCCAAACAACAATACGTAAGCGAAGAATGCGACGGCCATTCCGACAATAACAATCGTGGACTGCTCGGATATTTGTACCGGGTCGAGGTCTAGTCCACCGGTGAATCCCACGATGATCAGCGCGGCTACGGCGGCCAACGAAATGACTACCAGTGTCCAACCGCGCTTGCGACGTTGTGCATCTATGGTGACATCGCCAGTTTGAGAAGGCTCTAGTCCGGCTTTTCCAAGATGATGCTTGGTGAACCAGAATTGAATGACACCGGCTAACATTCCGAAGCCGGCGGCGGCGAAGCCCCAGTGCCAGCCAAGCCCACTGCTTTGTGCGAGCCAGCCGCAAACCAGCGGCCCGAGGAAAGCGCCCGTGTTGATGCCCATATAAAAGATACTGAAGCCGGCGTCACGGCGCGGATCGCCTTGCGGGTAGAGCTCACCAACGACAGCACTGACGTTAGGTTTGAGTAAGCCGGTGCCCGCGACAACGAAGATCAGCCCCAGGAAAAAGGCCTGGGTTGACGGGATGGCAAGCACGAAATGTCCGGTCATGATGACAATGCCACCGTAGAAGACGGCTTTTTGAGCGCCGAGCAGACGGTCTGCTATCCAGCCACCGGGCAGTGCAACAACGTAGACCAGCGCGGTGTAAATGCCGTAGATAGCCGTGGCCGACTGGTCAGTGAGTTCCATGCCACCATTCATTATCTGGTCGGTCATGAACAGGACTAACAGAGCCCGCATGCCGTAATAGCTGAAGCGCTCCCACATCTCCGTGAAAAACAGGGTCATCAACCCCCGGGGATGGCCAAATACTTGCGCCTGACTTTCGTCAGCAGTGGTATCAGTCATAGGATCCGTACTCTTTATAAAGGTCGGTAAAGTCGGTGAGCGACGTTACACCATTTCAAGCGTAACTTTCTACTTGACCCGCTATTTCTTGCTTGGTTCGGGTTCTTTTTCGTCTTTCTGGGCCGTGTCGGCCTTCTTGGCGAACAGGCGCGACATGACAATGCCCGCTTCAAATAAGAGATAGACGGGCACCGCGAGCAGCGTCTGGCTGATCACATCAGGTGGGGTCAGCAACATGCCCACTACGAAAGCGCCCAGGAATACATACGGCCGAGCCTTGCCTAAAGTCTCGGGTGTGGTCAGCCCCGCCCAGACAAGCAGCAAGGTTGCGATGGGCACTTCAAACGCGATGCCAAAGGCGAGCACGATCGACGTAATGAAGTCGAGATAGGACGCGATATCCGGTGTCCACGGTGCGCCATCAATTTCGATCGAGCCGAAGAAACCGAAGATCAGCGGAAACACGACGTAATAAGCGAACGCGATGCCGGTATAGAAAAGCAGGATGCTTGATGCAAGCAACGGAAACGCAAAGTGCTTTTCTTTCTTGTACAGACCTGGCGCGACGAACGCCCACACCTGGTAAAGCACCACGGGCATCGCAAGAAAAAGCGCGACGATAAACGTCAGCTTGAAAGGAACCAGCAGCGGCGCCGCGGTGCCGGTAATGATCATCTGCACGCCGGGCGATGCGGCGAACAACGGCTCTGAAACCATTTCGTAAATACGCTGGTTAAAAGGGATCAGACACGCGAACAACACGATCACGGCAGCAACCATTTTTACAAGTCGGCCACGCAGCTCAACAAGGTGCGACAACAGCGTGCCTTCGGCCAGATCCTCTTTGTCTTCCTTGTCGCTCACGCCTGTTTTTCTGTGTCGTCTTCGCCGTGTAGCGGCGAGTAGGTGTCATCGTCACTTGGAATGTGATCGGCTGGTCCTTCGTCGGCCTTTGCAGTTGGCTCGTCGTCGGAGCTCTCTTCGGGCTCGTCTTCTTGCTTCGGCCTTGCGGCCGGTGGCGTCTGCCCGATCTTTGGCGCGCCAATCT
>JBPCXZ010000164.1:0-3618 GCA_051008055.1 Woeseiaceae bacterium | reverse complement strand
ACTCGCCCGAAATGCAGGGTCATCGTCAACGCGCTAGGAACTCCACCTACAGACATTGTCGATATGGTGCACGACAGCGGCCGACTGATTGGGGCGCTTTGCGGCAAGGTCAAACAAGCGGTTGCGCACAAAGAAGCTGGGTTGGATTTCGTTGTCGCCCAGGGCGGCGAAGGTGGCGGCCACACGGGAGAAATTGGCAGCATTGTTCTTTGGCCACAGATTGTCGACGCGATCGCACCTTTACCGATGCTCGCGGCGGGCGGAGTTGGCAACGGCCGCCAGATGCTGGCCGCTATGTCCACCGGCGCTGCAGGTGTCTGGACGGGATCGTTATGGCTTACAGTCGAAGAAGCGTCGGCTCAGCCCGCGCAAAAAGAGTCTTACCTCAAAGCGACCAGTGAAGACACCGTCCGATCCCGTGCCTGGACCGGAAAGCCGGCACGGCTGATCAAGAATAATTGGACGAAGGCATGGGACGCCGAAGATTCTCCACAAGCGCTTGGCATGCCGATGCAGTTCATGGTCAGTGCCGATGCGCGTCGACGAACGGAAATGTATGCCGGAGTCGAGCAGACCCAGGATGTCGCCATGAACCCGGTCGGACAGGTGATCGGTCAACTCAACCAGGTAGAGTCATGCCGTGACGTGATTTATCGATTACTCGAGGAATATGTCGACGCACTTGACGGCGTCAACGACCGGATGCCGGGCTAGAAGGCCAGGCGCATTCGCAGACCGAGAACCCAGACCTCATCGTCTTGTGCATTCAGTGATGGATCCAATAAGACCTGAACGCTCGGCGTAATGGCTAACGACTGAGAGAACTGAAATCGCCAGAACGCCTCTATCGACGTTTGGTTACTCAATGAATCGTTTGGCGAAGCACCCCAGTTTGCTGCTATACCAACCAGATCCGAGCGATACATGAACTTGCGAATCATGCCCAGGGTCATGGTCTCGTTATAAATCGGTGCCGCACCCTTCGAAAAACCAAGTCGAGCAAACGGCATCCAGCGATCATTAAAAGTCCAGTTGGCCGCGAGAGCGAAACCATTGGATGACGGAATGCCTGCATCCTTACGCTCATCCACATCCCAGGCCAAAAGGTGAATGTTCTTGAAGTATCGTTCGTTCTTGGACGGAGACCAGCCGACACTGACATACTTGTAAAACTCGGCGCCACCGTCGAAAAACTCAAGATCATCCGATCCCAGGCCATTGGCATCATTCACGCCGCCGATAACGTAGACACGATCGTTAAACCAATGACCTGCCCCCACTCCCCAACTGGAATCCGGCAGCGCAACGCTGACATCTAGATTGACAGCAAGATTTGAAAAAATCGTCCAGGGATTCACATAGCCCAATACGTTCTGATAGTCGTTCGGATCGAATCGGCCGACGATCAATCCTGTGTTGCCGTCATTGAATCCTTGCTGCCAATTCAGATTAATAACAGCGAAATTAATATCCGTGTAAAAGACACCTGTCTGACCGACATAACCCGCCGAACCTGCAAGATTAGCCGGTGCCGTATCGCGATAGGCATCACGATAATCAAGCATGATATTCAAAGATCCCTGGTTCTTCGTATCCTTCCCAACCGGCGTCCACTTCAATGTGCCGCGGAGTACACCACTCGACGCTTTATCGTCGGTGTCCGGCAATGAGCTGCTCAATTGCTGATACAGAGTCGAGTAATGCGCGGAGAATGACACGGCATGATCATCATTTGTCCGCGTTTTCCAGTCCGTCCACGGTTGCATCAAAGCATCTATTTTTGGAAATCGAAATGCGGGATCCACTTCGGTATCGGACTCTACAATTTCACCTGTCGGAGAGTTTCGCCCGCCAAAGGGTGGCAGGTCATCCGTATACCCTGTCCTGGATTTTCGCGACGAGAACCCCTGCTCCTGTTGGCCGATCGTCTCGACCACATTGTCGTCGTCAACGGATTCTGCATCGTTTTGTGCAACACCAACTGAGGCGGCCAGCAGGAATACAGTCGCCAGGATAATTCGCATCAGATTCATCAGAATGGTGGTGGATTCGGTTGCCCGAATTGTCAGCGTACTAGTTGCTGATAGCAAGTTTGGCCGAACTATCCGAAGCCAGAAACCTTGAAATCTCTTCGTCAGAGAGCCCCCATTTTGACAGTGCCTCTTTTGCACCCTCGCCCATTTCATTCGGCGGATTCTGTATGTTCGACTGGGTGCGTGAGAATCGGGGCGCCGGACCCGGTTGCTGAATGCCGTCCACATTAACGTATGTTTTGCGGGACTGATTGTGCGCATGCTTTGGCGCTTCCGCCAGCGAGAGAATTGGTGCTGCGCAGGCATCCGTGCCTTCTAGCAGATCGCTCCACTCGTCGCGAGTTTTCGACTTAAAAGTTTTCGCGAATATTGACTCATGCTCTGGCCATCGAGCCTGCTGATACTGGTCTGCTGCATCTATCTCCATAATACCGAGAGCTTCAAGTAAAGCCTGGTAAAACCTGCGTTCAATTGCACATACGGCCATGAATTTGCCGTCGCTGGTTTCGTAATTTCTGACAAATGGCGCCTTGCCATCCAGCAAATTACTTTGCCGCTCGTCCTGCCACATTCCGCCTGCCATTAGCCCATAGAACATCGTCATCATCGAAGCGACTCCGTCGACCATCGCCGCGTCGACTACTTGACCCATTCCGGATTTGCTCGCCTCAAGCATTGCCGCGAGCATGCCCATTGCAAGATAAACCCCACCGCCACCAAGATCACCGATCAGATTTAGCGGCACGGGTGGCGGCCGGTCGCTATCACCAATCGCATGTAGCGCACCCGCCAGAGCAATATAGTTGGGGTCATGCCCGACCGAATCGGCCAGCGGTCCATCCTGCCCGAAACCTGTCATCCGGCCGTAGACAATGCGCCTGTTCCTGGCCATACAGTCGGCGGGCCCGATACCCAGCTTTTCGGTGACCCCAGGTCGATATCCTTCGAAGATCGCATCAGCGTCTTCGCAAAGGCGCAGCACGAGCTCGACGCCTTCTTCGCTTTTCAAATCAACGGCGATCGTCGGGCGACTTCGATTCATCAGATTGTACTTAGCTGGTATCGGAATGCCGAGATCACCCGTCTCGTGGCGATCAACACGAATAACCTGCGCGCCCATATCGGCTAACAACATGCCACAGAACTGGCCTGGACCAATTCCGGCGACTTCTACAATTTTGAATCCGTTCAGCGGACCCATGCGAGTTCTCTTATGCTGTAACTGAGTTCAGTCTACCGCTGACAAACGCGCGGCGCGTGTGCTTTCAGGCAAAACAGTGGTCTAAACAAGGATGTGTAAAAGCGGCTATTTGACAGCGTAGAGCTCGGCGCCTGCCTCGTCACGAAATTCGCTGGGCGAATGCCCGGTCCAGCGGTGAAACGCCCTGGAAAAGTTACTGCAATCGGAGAAACCAAGCAGATAAGCCACTTCACTGACCGATATATTCTGCTGCTGCATGTACTGTTCGGCCAATTCGCGGCGGGTTCGATCCAGCAGCGTTTGGTAGGTGGTGCCAGCCTCGGCCAGCCGGTTATGCAGTGTCCTGACGCTCATGTTCAAGGCGCTCGCAACTTTCGCCTTACT
>JBPCXZ010000163.1:0-16712 GCA_051008055.1 Woeseiaceae bacterium | reverse complement strand
GCTATGTGCAGGTATTTAGTGATTCCAGCGAAGTGTTATTTCGTCGAGTTGGCATGCACGATGAATACGTAGAGTCCGGATTCAGTTACTACACGGCGGAAACGCACAACCAGTTCTACGATGAGGTTGGTGTCAACGAGCCTTATTACACCACCGTGCAGATTTTGCTGGCGGATGCTAAGCGACTGCACGTTTTCTATCGTATGCACGCGAGTGCTGACGATCGATTACTCGCAACGCTAGAGGCAATGTACCTGCACGTTGATATGAACTCGGGCAAGGTCGTAGCGGCTACAGACACAGCGGCTGAGAAACTCATGACACTTGCAGCTGCACATGCAGACCTGGAGAAACCGGAATCAGCCGGGCGGTATGTTGGTCAAAGATAATCGGTCAAACATAGCCGGCCAGAGATAACAGGAAGAATACTATGGATTTTGCATTAACAGACGAGCAGCAGCTGATTGTCGATACGGTCAGAACCTTCGTCGAAAACGAATTGTATCCACACGAAGAAGAGGTCGAACGCACCGGCATCGTACCGCCGGAACTGGGCGAGGAGATCTCGCAAAAAGTTCGTGATATTGGTTTCTTCGCGCCGAATATTTCGACCGAGTATGGCGGTGGCGGTCTAAACACACTCGAATTCACGTTGCTCGAAAGAGAGTTGGGTCGTGCATCGATGGCGCTGAGTGTGTTTTTCGGCAGGCCATCCGGCATTCTCGAAGCATGCAACGAAGAGCAACGTGAGAAGTATCTATTGCCGGTTGTTACGGGTGAGAAAGTGGACGCGCTCGCAATGACGGAGCCAGATGCCGGGTCGGACGTTCGTGGCATGAAGTGTTCCGCCGTACAGGATGGCACAGACTGGGTTATCAACGGCACTAAACACTTCATCAGTCATGCGAATCTTGCAGATTTCGTTATTGTCTTTGTCGCGACCGGTGAAGAAGAGTCACCGCGTGGCATTCGCAAGAAGATCAGTTGTTTCCTGGTTGATCGGGGGACGCCCGGTTTCGAAATCAGGGAAGGCTACAACTCCGTATCACATCGTGGTTACCACAACTGCATTCTGAGTTTCGATAACTGTCGTGTGCCGAAAGAGCAAATGTTGGGCGAACCTCACCGCGGCTTCGACGTGGCCAATGAATGGTTGTACGCGACTCGATTGACGGTGGCTGCGATGGCTGTTGGTCGTGCCCGGCGCGCGATGGAGGTTGTGTTGCCATACACCGTTGAGCGTAAGCAGTTCGGTCAGCCAATCGGCAAGTTTCAGGGTGTGTCGTTCAAGCTCGCGGATATGGTCACAGAAATCGACGCGGCAGACTGGCTGACATTGTCCGCGGCGTGGCGCTACGACAACAAGCTGCCATCGAATCGTGAAATTGCGAGCGCCAAGCTGTACGCAACAGAAATGCTGGCGAGGGTCACCGATGAGTCGCTGCAAATTTTCGGCGGCATGGGTTTGATGAGCGACTTGCCGCTCGAACGTTTTTGGCGCGACGCGCGCGTCGAGCGCATCTGGGAAGGCACCTCGGAAATTCAACGTCACATAATTAGCCGTGAATTACTGCGGCCGCTCGAGAAGTAGAGGGAAGCAAATGGCAACAGACGACGTAAAAGTACACATCGAAGGCGGTATTCTCGAGGTGACGATCGACCGGCCGAAAGCGAACGCAATCGATCGTGCGACCAGTATTCGGCTGGGCGAGATATTCTCCGAGTTTCGCGACAACCCGGATTTCCGCGTTGCGATCATCACCGGTGGTGGTGAGAAATTTTTCTGCGCTGGCTGGGACTTGAAAGCAGCGGCAGGTGGCGAAGAAGTTGACGGCGACTATGGCATTGGCGGCTTCGGCGGTATCCAGGAACTTGAAGACTTCAACAAGCCGGTTATCTGCGCTGTAAACGGCATTTGTTGCGGTGGCGGTTTCGAGATTGCATTGTGTGCTGACATCATTATTTCGGCCGATCATGCGACCTTCGCTTTGCCCGAGATTCGCTCCGGCACTGTGGCTGACGCCGCATCGGTCAAGTTACCCAAACGTATTCCGTATCACATAGCGATGGAGATGCTGCTGACAGGTCGTTGGCTGGAAGCAGAAGAGGCGCATCGCTGGGGTTTTGTTAATGAGATTGTTCCTGCCAACAAGCTCAAAGAACGCGCATGGGAAGTCGCGCGCCTGATTGAATCCGGGCCGCCACTTGTCTATGCCGCGATCAAGGAAGTCGTCCGCGAGGCAGAGAACATGCAATTTCTGCCGGCGCTGCGCAAAATCACTGGCTCGGAATTCGAAACGGTCAAGACGCTTTACTCTAGCGAAGATCAGCAGGAAGGAGCGCTCGCGTTTTCCGAAAAGCGCGATCCGGTCTGGAAAGGCAAGTAAGCACGGCGATGGGCAAGACCGATTCGTTGCGCCGGCTGTTGCAGCCCAAGACGATCGCCGTGTTTGGCGGTGACAGTGCTGAAGCCGTTGTACGTCAATGTCAGGCAATCGATTTTGACGGTGAGTTGTGGGCGGTCAATCCGAGTCGTGATGAGATATTGGGTGTGCCTTGCGTCAAGAGCATTGATGAGCTTCCCGGCATTCCCGATGCCAGTTTCGTCGCAGCACCGCCAGAGCCTTCGCTAGAGATTATTGCAGAGCTGGCGAAGCGCGGCGCACCCGGTGCCGTGTGTTTTGCGGCTGGATTTGCAGAAACCGGTGATGAAGGGGAGGCCTTGCAGGCAAAACTGCGGGCGGCTGCCGGCGACATGCCAGTTATCGGTCCAAACTGCCACGGATTTCTTAATTACCTCGACGGCGTTGCATTATGGCCAGACGAACATGGTGGCCAGCGCGCGGAAACCGGTGTCGCGATGATCACACAAAGCGGCAATATCGCTTTGAACCTGACGATGCAGCAGCGCTCTGTTGATTTCGCTTATGTAATTTCGATTGGCAACAATTCGACGCTTGGCTTGCACGAATACATCGACATGTTGCTCGAAGATTCACGAGTAACTGCGATTGCTCTCCACATTGAAGGCATCAATGACATCGCCGGATTTTCCGCTGCCGCGATTCGCGCACTACAAAAAGGTGTGCCGATTGTCGCTCTGAAGGCGGGACGATCGTCGCTCGGTGCGGAAATCACGATGAGTCACACCGGCTCGCTTGCCGGGTCGGACAGGCTTTATTCAGCCCTGTTCAAACGCCTTGGCATTGCGCGCTGCGACACGGTCCCGCAGTTTCTTGAGACGATGAAATTTTTGTCGATTGTCGGACCGCTGGAACACAATACGCTGGGCTCGATGAGCTGTTCCGGTGGCGAGGCATCGCTGGTCGCGGACTGCGCCGAACGCCTGGGTGTCGATATGCCAGCGATGACATCCGACTCAACGTTGCAATTGCAGAAATTGCTCGGACCACGTGTCAATGTAGCCAACCCGCTGGATTACCATCTGTACATCTGGGCCGACTACGATCAGCTCAATGCCTGTTTTTCGAAGTTCCTGAGCAACGCATACGCCTGCACATTGCTGGTGCTCGACTACCCGCCGCACGATGGCGCCGATCAATCGAACTGGATTATCGCCGAGCAAGCGTTGATAGATGCGGTACAGCAAACCGGGCAACGTGCTGTGGTTGTTGCATCCTTGCCGGAGACCTTGCCGCGGGACGTTCGCCAGCGACTTGCCGCTGCAGGTATCGCGCCGATGCAGGGTATTGAAGATTGTATTTTTGCCGCGCGCGCTGCAGCCGCCATTGGCGAGCGGCGCAAGCAGGTTGCCGGGCTGACCGCAGTCCTTGAGAACCAGCCTTTGCTGGGACACATCGAGGCGCTGGACGAGGTATCGAGCAAAAATACGCTGGCGGCTTTCGGGCTCGCTATTCCGCAAGGCGTAGTTTGTTCGGCGAAAGAGACAGGAGGCGCGGCGGACAATATCGGCTATCCCGTCGTGCTGAAAGCTGTATCCAGCGAACTGGCACACAAGAGTGAAGCGGGCGCAGTGATTGTAGGCCTGCAAAACGCAACAGCTGTAGTCGATGCGACGGACAAGCTGGCCGCGCAGTTTGATCAATTCCTGGTCGAATCAATGGCTGGCCCAACCGTTGCCGAACTGATTGTCGGTGTGAGTCGCGATGCTTCTTTTGGTCTGACTCTGTTGATCGGTACGGGCGGCACGCTGGTTGAGCTGCTGGATGACACGGTGTCGTTACTGCTACCGGTGAGCCGGACTGATATTGAAGATGCGATCGGAACCTTAAAAATCGCGAAAGTCATCAATGGTTATCGTGGTGCGATAGCCGGGGACATGAGTGCTGTGCTTGACGCAATCGAGGCAATCGCCGCTTTTGCGACAGTGAACAATGACCGTCTGATGGAGCTTGATGTCAATCCGTTATTGGTAACGCCGAACGCGGCAATCGCGGTCGATGCGTACATACGTGGTATGTTGCCGCTAACAAAATCATAAGAAAGCACTAGTTCCCGCATGCGAGATTCTTTCAGGCTTATTGATAAGGCGACGTTTTTTGGTGCGCTGAGCTTACTGTTGGCGGTGACTGTACCGCTGGTCATTTTCCCGGAACAAGGCGCAGCCTGGGTCGCGCTGGCCCGCAGTTTTGTAGTCGAAAACTTTGGTTTTCTGTACCTCGCCTTGGGCTTCGGTGCCGGCATTTTCATGCTGTTTGTCGCGTTTAGCGACATCGGCCGAATATCCCTTGGCGATCCGGATGAAAAACCCGAGTTCAGTACGCCGTCTTGGGCGGCAATGCTGTTTTGCGCTGGTATCGGTGCATCCATCCTGTACTGGGGAACGATCGAGTGGGCCTACTATTTTCAGGCGCCACCCTTTCAGATTGAGCCGGAGTCAGCCGAAGCGGCACGCTGGGCAGCCGCGTACGGGATATTTCACTGGGGCCCATTGGCCTGGGCGATCTATCTGATTCCTGCGTTACCGATTGCGTACTTCTTTTACGTGCGGCATCGCAATGTGCTGAAAGTATCCGAGGCATTGTTGCCGGTGCTTGGAGAAAAACGCGCCCATGGCAATACGGGCCGCTTCATTGATGTGTTGTTTGTGTTTGGCATGCTGGGTGGTGGCGCGACGACGCTGGGTCTTGCCGCACCACTTATCAACGAAGGCGTGCACAACTTGTTCGGTGCACCGCGCGGCATAACGACGCAAATTATCGTGCTGATTGTATGTACCGCGATTTTTGGTGGCAGCGCATATGCCGGTCTGAAGAAAGGCATTCAGAATCTCTCGCTGATCAACATGTGGTTAGCACTGGGCTTACTCGCGTTCATCTTTGTTGTTGGTCCGACCGTGTTCTTGGCGAATACCGGCATCGATGCACTGGGTCGGGTCCTCAGTAATATTGTGCATATGGCGACCTGGATAGAGCCTTTCGGTGGCTTTGACAATTTTGAGAACACGCAGTTTCCGCAGGACTGGACGATTTTCTATTGGGCCTGGTGGCTGGCGTTTGCCCCGAGTGTTGGGTTGTTCATTGCGCGTATCTCTCGTGGTCGCACAATTCGAGAGATGATTGTCGGTTCAATGTTTTACGGCACGCTTGGTTGTTTCTTGTTCTTCATGTGCCTCGGCAATTTTGGCATGTATCTGCAGCTATCGGGCGAGCTCGATGTATTGCAGATCCTGAACGGCGAGTCACCGACCGCCGCAATCTTCGCGATTCTCGGCGAGTTGCCGATGCGCGTGCTCGTTATCGCTGTTTACACGTTATTGGCTGTAATTTTTACAGCGACTACTTTTGATTCCATATCCTACATTCTAGCTTCGGTCGTACAGCGCAAAATCGAAGGCGAGCCTTTGCGCTGGAACCGATTGTTCTGGGCGGCCGCTCTGAGCTTCATGCCGATCACATTACTGTTCCTTGGAGGAGACAACGGATTGGCAACGCTGCAGACGGCGAGCATCGTCGGCGGCGCACCACTGCTGATCGTCGCGCTGCTGCTGTGCTTCGCAATCGTTAAAGTCGCACGGCACGATATTGCCTCGCTCGATAGCGTCAAAAGTGACGTCATTCACGTTGTTGACCTGCCCGAGCAAGATCCCTGGATGCCAGCGGATGATGGGGGCTCGAAAAGCCCGAAATAGCGTCATTTCTTGTCGTTTTTGGCCAGACGGATGTCGCGCACAACAATGCGTCGGCGCTAATTCTGGAACACACTGACTCGTTGGAAACTGTTTTCTAACCAAGCGTTTAGCGAATTTTCGCGGCACCAAGTCAGGAATAATAATGAGCAATCAACCCCGTCGGCGCCGGTCAGCCGGCCGAGAAGCACGTCGTGCTGAGAGGCAGAAGTCGCAGACTGCGTCGGCACCGTTTATCGAGCGCAAGATTCCGTACTTCGACATGCTGTCGGAGGAGGGCCTGGAACTCATCGAGAACAATGCTGAAACGGTGCTCGAGGAGATCGGCATCGAGTTCAACGATTTTCCGCAAGCATTAAAACTTTTCAAGGAAGCAGGTGCGGATGTCGACGGCGAACGCGTGCGGTTTCCGCGCGGGCTCTGCCGTTCCATCGTGCAGGCGTCTGCGCCACGCGAATACATGCAACATGCTCGCAACTCTGAGCGAAGCGTCATGATCGGTGGCGATCGCACGGTGTTGGTGCCGGCATACGGGTCGCCGTTTGTTCGCGACCTCGATAATGGCCGTCGTTACGCGTCACTCGAAGATTTTCAGAATTTCGTGAAGCTCGCTTACATGAGTCCGAGCCTGCATCATTCCGGCGGCACGGTGTGCGAGCCTGTCGATGTGCCGGTCAACAAGCGGCACTTCGATATGGTCTACAGCCATATCAAGTACAGCGACAAACCCTTCATGGGGTCAGTGACCGCGCCGGAGCGGGCGCAGGATACCGTCGACATGGCGAAAATCGTCTTCGGCGAGGATTTCATTCAACAGAACACTGTAATCACGAGCCTGATCAATGCCAATTCGCCGATGACGTTCGATGCGACCATGCTGGGTGCAGCAACGGTCTATGCCGAGAACAATCAGGCAACCATGATTTCTCCCTTCCTGATCGCTGGCGCGATGTCACCGGTTTCTGTGGCGGGCACCTGTACTCAGATTCTCGCTGAGGCCTTGGCAGGGATGGCTTACGTGCAGCTGGTTCGGCCAGGTGCGCCGGTGATTTTCGGTACGTTTGCTGCGGCGGTATCCATGCAATCGGGCGCGCCGACTTTCGGCACGCCGGAACCCAGCAAGATTCTCTACACCTCTGCCGCACTCGCTCGACGCCTAGGTGTGCCGTTTCGCAGTGGCGGTGGGTTGTGCGGTTCGAAGATTCCGGATGCGCAGGCTGCCTACGAGGCGACCAATACGTTGATCACTTCAGCTCTGGCCGGAGTCAATTTCATGCTGCATACCGCGGGTTGGCTGGAAGGCGGGCTGGCAATGGGTTACGAGAAGTTCATTCTTGATGCGGATCAGGCAAACATGATTGCGATTCTTCTGGACGGCGTAGATCTGTCCGAGAACGGCCAGGCGATGGACGCCCTGCGGGAGGTCGGGCCTGGCTCGCACTTCCTCGGCTCGGCGCATACCCAAGCCAATTTCGAGACCGCCTTTTATCGGTCGACAACTGCGGACAGTAATAGCTTCGAGCAGTGGGAATCTGAAGGATCTCTCGATGCCGCACAGCGCGCGAACGGAATCTGGAAGAAGATGCTGAACGAATACGAAGCGCCAGCACTGGATCCGGCTATCGACGAGGCACTGCTTGAATTCATCGCAAAACGAAAGTCTGAATTTGCTGATCGAGACTACTAATGTCCGATACCGTACTCGTCATCGCCTGCGGCGCCCTGGTTCGTGAGATTACCGAACTGAAGGATGCCTACGGCTGGGACCACCTGCAGCTGAAATGCATCGATGCAAAACTGCACATGCGACCAGCGCTGATCCCGGGTCGGGTGCGTGACATGGTCCGCAAATATAAGAACGAGTTCGACGAAATATTTGTCGCCTATGCGGATTGCGGTACCTGTGGCGAATTGGACAAAGTGCTGGACGAGGAGGGCGTCAAACGTCTGCCTGGCGCGCATTGCTATCAATTCTTCGTTGGTTCGGAACGCTTTGCCAACCTGTCGGCAGAAGAGCCTGGTACGTTCTACCTGACTGATTTCCTGGCCCAACATTTCGATCAATTCGTGACAAAACCATTGAAATTCGAAACACATCCGGAGCTGAAAGAAATGTATTTCGGTAACTATCGGCGCCTGGTGTTTATCTCACAAAAGAATGATGCCGAGTTGTTGACCTACGCCAACGATATTGCCAACAAGCTCGACCTGGAATTTGAACACGTGCACGTAGGTTACGGAGAACTGGAGAGCGGCCTCAAAGATGTCGCGCAGAGAGCCAATGTCGGTTAAGAAAACTCTAATTTACTGGCGAGACATACCGTCACAGGTCATCGTGCAGCGCGGTCGTAGCCGTGAGAAAGCAATGCTAAGCGCCAGGTTCCAGGAAGCGATCGATCGCGCAGCAATGCGTGCGGGCAAAGGCAGCAGTGATGCGTATTTATCCGAATGGGATCGTAAAGCCAGTCGAGTAGAGTCTGATGAAGATCTAGCGGACCTGGCTGCGGCTGAGGTCGCTCGCCTGGAAGCGGAATTTTCGGATGAGCAACTCACCCAACTTGTTCGAAATCACGGATCGGCAGGCGAGAACTAACCATGTACCGAATGCGATCATGGTCCGTGCGACATGCGCGCTGGCTCAAAGCGCTCTACCACGGCGTCGAAGCGACGCTCGCGTTCATGAGTCCGTTGTTCCGGCGCATTGGCTATGAACGTCTCGACAAGCCGGTTTTGTTTGTGGAGAAGGTCACCAAGGGTTTCTTGCTGGACTCGCAGAGTTGCGGACAGTGCATCGTTGGCTTCACCGGTTTGTCCTGCCCGATGAATTGCCCCAAGACCATGCGCAATGGTCCTTGCGGTGGGGTACGGGCAGACGGCAAGTGCGAAGTTAAGCCGGAGATGGACTGCGTCTGGGTGCAGGCATGGGAAGGCAACCAGCGATTGAAGGAAAATGAATATCCGATCCAGTTTCTGCAACCTGCTCTGGATAATCGCAAGATCGGCACATCTGCCTGGCTGAGGGAGGTTCGCAAGCGTGAAGTTTGACGACGAACCGCTAATTCCCGGCGAGAATCTGCCGCAACGTGCGGGGCATGATTCACCGGGCCGACTGGAGCGTATATTGCGCGCAGGGGCCTTCGCCGTGACCGCGGAAATCGCACCGCCAGATTCGGCCGATCCTGAAGAAGTCTATGAGCGTGCAGCTCTGTTCGATGGTGTTGTGGACGCGATCAATGCGACCGACGGCTCCGGTGCTCATTGCCACATGTCCAGCGTTGGGATGTGCTCTTTGCTAACACGCCGCGGCTACGCGATGGTCATGCAGGTGTCTGCCCGCGATAGGAATCGAATCGCCATTCAGGGCGACGTGCTAGGAGCGTCGGCCATGGGCGTGTCAAATATCCTGTGTCTGACCGGTGACAGTGTCGGCGTCGGTGATCACCCGGAGGCAAAGCCGGTTTTCGATCTGGACTGCATGTCGATGCTGAACATGGTGCGCGGTATGCGTGACGACGAGCAATTTCTGAGCGGCCGAAAGTTAACCAGCCCACCGCAAGTGTTTCTCGGCGCTGCAGCAAATCCATTTGGTCCGCCGCTGGATTATCGACCATTGCGATTGGCGAAAAAAATAGAGGCCGGCGCGCAGTTTGTGCAAACGCAATATTGTTTCGACACCAATGTTTTCAAAAACTACATGCAGGTCGCTCGTGACATGGGACTGCATGAGAAGGCCTATATCCTGCCGGGTGTAGGACCGTTAGCATCCGCGAAGTCTGCGGAATGGATTCGCAGTAATGTGCCGGGCGTGCATATCCCCGACCACATCATAGAGCGACTGCGCGGTGCCGAGAATCAAAAAGAGGAAGGCGTCAATATTTGCGTGGATATGATTCGCGAGTTGAAAGAAATTGAAGGAGTCAGCGGTGTACACATCATGGCGTATAAGCAAGAGGCCAGGGTGGCGGAGATCGTTGAACGTTCGGATGCATTGGCGGGGCGTGAGCTTTGGCACCCCGGCATCGCCCGGGACACAGACCCGGCGACAGAATAACTAATTGGAGAGTACGGAAATGACAGACACCCTGATCAGTTCAGCCACAAAGGAAGTACGAATCGGTTTCGACAGACCGTTCGTCATTATTGGCGAACGCATTAACCCGACGGGACGCAAGATACTTGCCGAGGAAATGAAGAACGGCGATTACAGCCGAGTGGTTTCGGACGCATTGGCCCAGGTAGAGGCAGGCGCACACATGCTGGATGTGAATGCAGGCATTCCATTGGCCGACGAGCCAGCCATTCTCGCTGAAGCCATCAAGCTCGTGCAGTCGGTTACGGATGTTCCGATTTCAATTGACTCGTCGATCATCGAAGCACTGGAAGCCGGGCTGGCAGTTTATCAAGGCAAGCCGCTCGTCAACTCTGTTACGGGTGAGGATGAGGTTCTGGAACGCGTATTGCCACTGGTGGCCAAACATGGCGCCGCCGTTGTCGCGATTTCGAACGACGAAACCGGTATTTCAGAAGACCCTGATGAGCGCTTCAAAGTTGCGAAGAAGATCGTGGAGCGCGCGGCGGATCATGGTATTCCGGCCGCGGATGTCGTTGTCGATCCCCTGGTAATGCCGATTGGCGCCATCAATACGGCGGGCAAGCAGGTGATGCACATCGTGCAGCGACTGCGAAACGAATTGCAGGTGAACACCACGTGTGGCGCTTCCAACGTAAGTTTTGGTCTGCCGAATCGAAATGGCATCAACAGTGCATTTCTAACGATGGCGATCGGCGCCGGGATGACGTCAGCGATCACGAGTCCGCTGCATCCTGAAGTCATGCAGGCGGTTCTTGGTGCGGACGTGATGATGGGCAACGATCCTGACTGTGCGAACTGGATTAGAAAATACCGCGAACCCGCAGCGGATGGCAGTGGGCGCGAGGGTCGTGGTGGACGCAAGCGCAGGCGTCGGTCTGCCTAAAAGGGTCAAGTTGAATGAGTATCGCTGAGGCAAAAATCGTATTCACACCGTCAGGCAAGCGCGGCACGTTCGCGCATGGCACATCGGTGCTGGACGCGGCGCGCAGCCTCGGCGTGGACGTTGACTCGGTTTGCGGCGGCCGCGCGATGTGCGGTCGTTGCCAGGTTAGCGTGGCAGAGGGCGAGTTTGCCAAGCACGCGATTACATCTAAAGCAGACAACCTTTCGGCAATCGGTGACGTTGAGACGCGTTTTGCCGAGCGACGCCGTTCCTTTAAGCAAGGTCGACGGCTTAGTTGCCAGGCAAAGATACAGGGCGACCTGGTCATTGACGTACCGGCCGAGAGCCAGATGCACCGTCAGGTCGTACGTAAGAGTGCCGAGCATCGGGATATTACGCTGGACACCGGTGTGCATTTGTACTTTGTCGAAGTACGCGAAGCTGATATGCACGAGCCCAGCGGTGATGTGCAGCGCTTGTTGGAAGCGCTCGAGTCGCAGTGGAAATTACCCAACTTAAAATGTTATTCACCGGTTCTGCCCGGGCTGCAGTCGGCGCTGCGCAAGGGCAAGTGGGAAGTGACGGTGGCTGTTTACAAGGAGGCCTGGGTTATCGCGGTATGGCCCGGCTTCAAGAGTGACGCCTACGGCATTGCGATGGACATTGGCTCGACGACAATTGCGGCGAATCTGATCAATCTGACCAACGGCAACGTCATCGCGACCGACGGCATCATGAACCCGCAGATTCGCTTCGGCGAAGACCTGATGAGCCGTGTTTCCTACGTGATGATGAATGAGGACGGCGCCGACGACCTGACCAGCACGGTACGTGATGGTGTGAACCAGCTCATCACCGGTCTCGCAAAGCAGGGCGAGATCGACGCCAACGATATTGTCGAGGTGACCGTCGCCGGCAATCCAATCATGCACCACTTGTTCCTTGGCCTTAGCCCGGTTGAGCTGGGTACAGCGCCGTTTGCGCTAGTAACCGACGCAGCGCTTGATCTGACGGCGGTCGAGCTGGGGCTCGACGTCAATCGCGGCGCGTCCGTTTATGTTCTGCCGTGTATTGCTGGACACGTAGGTGCAGACGCAGCGGCCATGATTCTGGCCGAGGAGCCATACCTGCTTGATGAGATTTCGCTGATTGTCGACGTTGGTACGAATGCCGAGATCGTATTGGGTAACAAGGATCGCATCCTGGCTTGTTCCAGTCCGACTGGACCTGCATTCGAAGGGGCGCAGATCAGCTGTGGCCAGCGAGCTGCTCCCGGTGCCATAGAACGGGTACGAATCGATCCTGAGACTTTGGTCGCCAGGTTTCGGGTTATTGGCTCGGAGCTTTGGTCTGACGACCCCGGTTTTACAGAAGAAATCGAAGGTTTCGGCGTCACCGGTATCTGCGGTTCCGGCATCATTGAGGCAGTTGCCGAAATGTACCTCAAGGGCATCATTTCAGAAGACGGCGTGGTCGATGGCAGCCTGGCCGGACAGAGTGATCGCGTGATTCAGGATGGCCGTACCTGGTCATGGTTGCTACATGATGGCGCGCAGAAAATAGTCGTTACCCAGAATGACGTGCGCCAGATCCAGCTCGCCAAGGGTGCGCTGTACGCGGGCGTCAAATTGTTGCTCGACAAGGCGGGCATCGAGTCTGTCGACCGAATTCGACTCGCCGGAGCATTTGGCAGTCATATTGATACGAAATACGCGATGGTCTTGGGATTGATTCCCGATTGCGATTTGAAGAATGTCGATTCTGCAGGCAACGCGGCCGGTACCGGCGCGCGGATTGCTTTGTTAAATGTCGCTGCGCGACGCGAAATTGAAACGGTGGTGCGCAAGATTGAAAAAATTGAAACAGCAGTTGAAGAAAAATTCCAGGAATACTTCGTCGACGCAATGGCTCTACCGAACAAGAGCGACAAATTTCCAAACCTATTTTCAGTCGTTGAAAAACCGGCGCCGAAGTTGATCCAGGCAAACGCCGATAATCCACGACGACGGCGTCGTAGCCGGAATTAGCTGATGAGCCGCAAAGTTTCGTTCACTGCAATGGAAGACGGTACGCAGCAAGACTGCGACATCGTCATCGAGCATTTCGATGCGCATTGCAAGACCATTGCCGATAGCGTGCTGGAGTGGATGCGTCAATTGGACGGGGATTCACCGTACCAGGTCAGTCGCCTCGAACACTGCCTGCAAACCGCAACGCGAGCTGAGCGAGACGGTGCTGATGACGAGACTATCGTCTGTGCCTTGTTGCACGATATTGGCGATGTGCTTGCGCCCGCGAATCATTCGCAGGCTGCAGCTGCGTTGCTCGAGCCGTACGTCAGTGAGAAGAACCTCTGGATTATTAAGCACCATGGACTTTTTCAGGGTTATTACTATTTCCATTTCAGCGGTCAGGATCGCAATGCAAGAGACGTCTATGCGGATCATCCGCACTACCAGGCATGTGTCGATTTTTGCGCCAAGTGGGATCAAACATCGTTTGATCCCGACTACGATTCGCACTCGCTGGAATACTTCGAACCGAAGGTGAGGGCGCTCTTTGCGCGTGAGCCGAAATCCTTTTTCTGAGAGTAAGGCATTGAAAAAACAAGCAAAAGTGGTAGTTGTCGGAGGTGGCGTCGTTGGTGTCAGCGCGCTCTATCATCTCGCCAAGAAGGGCTGGGGTGATGATGTTGTACTGCTCGAAAAAGCTGAACTGACGTCCGGCTCGACCTGGCACGCAGCCGGACTGCTGCCGCTGTTCAACATGAGCTACAGCGTTGGTCAGGTTCACAAGTACTCGGTAAATCTCTACAACAGTCTCGAAGAAGAAACAGGACAGCCGGTTGGTTTTGCGCGGGTTGGTAATCTACGTCTCGCCATGAACAGCGATCGCATGGATGAGTATTACCAATACGCTGCAACCGCAAAGACTATCGGCGTCGACGTGCAGTTCCTGACGCCCGACGAGATTCTGAAGCTCTGGCCCATGTGTAACATCGACGGCCTGGTCGGCGGAATCTATCACCCGGATGACGGTTATATTCAGCCGGCCGACCTCACCCAGGCGCTGGCCAAGGGTGCACGCGCCCGCGGTGCAACGATTTACCGCAACACCATGGTCATGAATATCGAGCAGACAACAGCGGGCGGGTGGCTAGTACAGACTGACAAGGGCGATATCACCTGCGATCACGTCATATCGGCAACCGGCAATTACGCGCGCAAGACCGGCGAGATGATCGGTCTCGATATCCCAGTCATTCCTGTTGAGCATCAGTACATCGTTACCGAGCCACATCCGGATCTGCAAAAGCGTCGCGCGGACGGCATGCCGGAGATGGGCGTGCTGCGCGAATCAGACGGATCATGGTACCTGCGCGAGGAAAATGGCGGCTTTATCCTGGGTCCCTACGAACACGGTGCGCCCTGTTGCTATGTTGATGGCCCGGATCCACGCGCGGAATACGAGCTGTTCCAGGAGGACATCGATCGCCTGGCACCTCACATTGAGGCAGCCATGAATCGCGTGCCGGCTTTCGCGGAAGTTGGCATCAAGCAGGTTTATAACGGTGCCATTGCGTACACGCCGGATGGCAACCCCATAATCGGTCCTGCCTGGGATGTTGACAATTTTTGGCTGAATGAAGGCCACAGTTTCGGAATTACGGCCGCTGGTGGGGCAGGGTGGCAGTTGGCCGAGTGGATCGTTGAGGGTGAGCCGACTATCGATATGCTCGGCGTCGAGCCGCGCCGCTTCGGCGACTATGCGACCAAGGATTACCTGATCGCGAAGAACGAAGAGTCTTACGCAAACGTATTCGTCATCCATTATCCCGACGAAGAACGCCCAGCTGGTCGTCCATTGCGTACGGCGCCGTGTTACGAGCGCATGAAGGAAAAGGGCGCCGTATTCGGCCAACGATTTGGTTGGGAACGACCGAACTGGTTTGCGACGGACGGCATGGAACAGGTAGACGACTGGTCGTTTCGTCGCTCGAAATGGTTTGCAGCGATTCGAAAAGAAGTCGCTAACACGACCACGAATGTCGGGTTGCTGGATATGACCGCATTTGCCAAATGTCGGATATCAGGCCCGGGCGCCGCAGCTTTTCTCGACTATATGATCGCCAATACGCTACCGCAAAAAGTTGGCAGCATCAGCCTCTGTCATTCGTTAAACACGAAGGGTGGTGTTCATTCGGAATTTACGATCCGTCGTGATGCCGACGATTCCTTTTACCTGGTGTCGGCCGGCGCACTGCAGCGACTGGACCATGACTATCTGAAAAAGCACATGCCGAAGGATGGCAGTGTGACGTTTGAGCAACTGACCGATGCGATCGGCGTGCTGGTGCTGGCCGGGCCGAAGTCGCGTGAACTGCTGTCCCGCGTAACCGACGCTGATCTGTCTAACGAAGCGTTTCGCTGGTTGACGGCTCAGGACATCACGGTCGGCGGCGCGCCATGCAATGCCATGCGCGTTAACTACGTTGGTGAGTTGGGTTGGGAGTTACATCACGCGATGGAGGATCAGAACCAAATTTTCGATGCGCTCTTCGAGGTCGGTGAAGATCTTGGACTTAAGCCCTTCGGTATTCGAGCAATGGACTCGATGCGCCTCGAGAAGTCCTATCGCATGGTAGGTACCGAATTGTCCATTGAGTATTCGGTATTCGAATCAGCGATGGATCGCTTCGTAAAACTCGATAAGGGTGATTTTCTTGGTCGTGATGCATTGATCGCATGGCAGGAAGCGGGCATCAATAACATGCTGGTCACCTTGGTCGTGTCCGGTGTGGACGATGCGGATGCGCTTGGTAACAATGCCTTGCTCAAGGACGGTGAAGTTGTGGGGCGTGCCACAGGCGGTGGCTTCGGCTTCCGTGTCAATGAATCGCTGGCATTGGGTATGGTGCGACCCGACCTGGCCGAAGTCGGCACTGAGCTGGAAATTGAGATACTTGGACAGATGTATTCCGCGACCGTCGTTGTAGAAAGTCCCTTCGATACCAAACAAGAGAGACTGAGAGATGTCAACGGCGCAAACCAGTAGCGGGCATTGCCAGTGCGGTGCCGTGAGTTACACGGTCAACGGCAAATTGCGCCCGATAATGTACTGTCATTGCGAGCAATGTCGCAGGACTGGCGGTCATTTTGTTGCGGCTACCGCCTGCCATCCGGATCAAATAGACATTAGCGGTGCCGAGAACATCAAATGGTATCGCTCGTCGCCGGCAGCCGAACGTGGTTTTTGCATGAACTGTGGCTCGAACCTGTTCTGGAAACCGGAGCATGGCGGTCACTGGGGCGTCTGGGCTGGCTCTTTGAATAGGCCAACAGGATTAAAGGCAGTCCAGCATATCTACGTGCATATGAAATCCGACTATTACGACCTTGACGATGGCTTGCCGCAATACGAAGAAGAGTACCCGTCTTTCGAATTTGAGGAATCTAAGTGAGCCGATATTCTGCATTTGGCCTGCTGAAAAATGCGCTGAGCCACAACCGCAATTGGGACACGGCCTGGCGTAAGCCGGAGCCCAAGAGTGACTACGATGTGATTATTGTCGGTGGCGGCGGGCACGGTCTTGCCACGGCTTACTATCTGGCCAAGGAACACGGCAT
>JBPCXZ010000162.1:0-3541 GCA_051008055.1 Woeseiaceae bacterium | reverse complement strand
GCCAGCGACTCTGGCCGGAGTTGGCCGCTTGCTATATGCTCACCGCGCAGAAACGAGTCAGCACGTTAACGCCGGTGCGCCCGCGGTGGCGGCGCAAGCCAAAAGTCGTCGCCGGGCTGGCAGGTACTACCAATAGAGTGTCGCGAATCCGCTTTGACCAAAACAGTTGAGATTTATACCGACGGTGCCTGCCGTGGCAATCCCGGTCCGGGCGGCTGGGGTGTGTTGTTGCTTGCGGGCGACCGTCGCAGGACCATGCATGGCGGCGAACCTGAAACCACCAACAATCGCATGGAATTGACGGCGGCCATCGAAGCGCTAAATGCGCTGCGCGGCCCACGCAAGGTAACGCTGCACACGGACTCGAAGTACGTCATGAATGGCATTCGCGAGTGGCTGCCAAACTGGAAAAAACGAGGCTGGAAGACGGCGGCAAGGAAGCCGGTTAAGAATCAGGACCTTTGGCAGGCGCTCGATGCTGCCACCGAGCGTCACGACATCGACTGGAAATGGGTCAAGGGACATGCGGGCGACCCGGGTAATGAAGAGGCCGATGCGCTGGCCAATCTTGGCATTGATGAATTATAAATAGACGACCAATAATCAGATGACATCATGAGACAAATCGTCCTCGATACAGAAACCACCGGCCTGTCGCCCTCGCAGGGGCATCGGGTCATTGAAATCGGCTGTCTGGAGCTGGTCGACCGGCGCCTGACTGGCCGTGAATATCACTGTTTCCTGCACCCGGATCGCGAGATCGATGAAGCTGCCCAGCGTGTACACGGCATCAGTCTCGATGATCTCGACACGGCGCCGCGATTTGCCGAGGTAGCCGAGGAGTTTCTGGCCTTTGTGACGGGCGCTGAACTGGTCATCCACAACGCGGAATTCGACGTTGGTTTTCTTGAGCATGAACTCAAGCTGATGGGGCATGCGCAGCCGAAAATGACGGATCATTCGACGGTGCTGGATACGCTCGCGCTGGCGCGCAAGATGCACCCGGGGCAACGCAATAGCCTGGATGCGCTGTGCAAGCGCTACGAGGTCGACGCGACCAAGCGTGATGTGCATGGTGCCCTGATTGATTCCGACCTGCTCGCGCAGGTGTATTTGGCGATGACGGGCGGTCAGACGGCCCTGTCGCTCGACGCTGATGACGCTGCAGATGCCAGTGGCCGGCCAACGGCCAGTGCCGTCGACACCCATGACGCTGCAAGTAGCGTGGCCAGTGACCTCAAGCTGGTGGTCATCAAGGCGTCTGCCGAAGAATCCGCCGCACACGATGCGTTGCTCGAAAAAATTGCTAATATGAGCAGCTAGCTAAGAAGAACCTGAAACAACCAACGATAAGGACCATTCATGGCCCACACGACTACGCAGGCGCTGCGCCAAAATTTCCTGGGGAATTCGCCAGACTGGTACAAGATGACCATCATCCTGTTCCTGGTCATCAACCCGATCATCGCGGTTTACAGCCCTTACATCGCGGGCTGGGTACTGGTGCTCGAGTTTATCTTCACGCTGGCTATGGCGTTGAAGTGTTATCCGCTGCAACCTGGCGGCTTGCTCGCGATTGAAGCGATCCTGTTGGGACTGGCGTCGCCGGCGCAGGTGTTTCACGAGGCAGAAGTGAATTTCCCTGTGATCATGCTGTTGATGTTCATGGTCGCCGGTATCTACTTCCTGCGGGAAATGTTGCTGTTCCTGTTTACAAAGATTTTGCTCGGCGTGCGCTCGAAGATTCTGCTGTCCCTGATGTTCTCATTCTCGGCCGCATTCCTGTCAGCGTTCCTGGACGCATTAACGGTAACGGCCGTGATTATTACGGTGGCGGTCGGATTTTTTGGTGTGTATCACAAGGTTGCTTCCGGCAAAAAATTTGATCACGACCACGACCATTCAACTGATGACGAAGTGGTTGAGTTACATCGCGATGACCTCGAGCAGTTCAGAGCATTTCTGCGCAACCTGATGATGCACGGTGCCGTTGGTACCGCGTTGGGTGGCGTAACGACCCTGGTTGGTGAGCCGCAAAACCTCCTGATCGCCGAGATCATGGACTGGGAGTTCGTCGAGTTCTTCCTGAAAATGGCGCATATCTCGATGCCGGTGCTGGTGGTCGGCTTGCTGACCTGCATGACGCTCGAGATCACCAAGACATTTGGTTACGGCGCACAGTTGTCACCCAAGGTTCGCGAAGTCTTGCAGGCTTATGACGACGATATGAGTGCCAGCCGCAGCAAGAAAGAGAGCAGTGTTATTTTAGTGCAGGCAGTTGTCGGCATCCTGCTGTGTCTGGCCCTGGGTTTTCATCTCGCTGAACCGGGCATTGTCGGCCTTATGGTCATCGTTATGGCGACTGCGTTCAACGGGGTGACTGAAGAACATCGCATCGGCCACGCGTTCGAAGAGGCCTTGCCGTTCACGGCGCTGTTGGTTGTGTTCTTCGCGATTGTTGCGGTTATCGATCACCAGGGGCTATTCACGCCGGTGATCGATTGGGTACGTACTTACGAGGGCAAGACGCAGGAAGCGCTGTTCTTCTTAGCCAATGGTTTTCTGTCGATGATTTCCGACAATGTATTTGTTGCGACGGTCTATATCGGCGAGGTTGAAGAACTGTTCCTGGCGGGTGAGATAACGCGTCCGCAGTTCGACGCGCTGGCGATAGCCATTAATACGGGTACCAACATCCCGAGTGTCGCCACACCGAACGGCCAGGCAGCGTTCCTGTTCCTGCTGACCTCGGCATTGGCACCGCTGATTCGTTTGTCTTACGGTCGCATGGTGGTCATGGCGCTGCCGTACACGATCACGATGTCGATCACCGGTCTGCTGGCACTTATTTACCTGGGGTAGTTATCCACTAGGGCACTATCTGGTGGATGCTGCCGCTGTAGCTGACGACGTATAGCTCACCGTCGACGCCTTCGCCGAAGGCAGAGATGGCGTGACTTGTGTCGGCCAGTTCGATCGCGGTCGTGCCAGTGCCGCTATTCGCGGCCACCGCGAATAGTCGGCCGCTGCCGAAGTCGCCAAACACGTAGTAGCCTTCGAGGTCGGCGATAGCCGAGCCGCGGTAGACGTAGCCGCCCGTGATCGAAACGCCCAGGCTGCGGCCATACTCGGTGATTGGGTCCGTCAGACCAGCGGCGCTACAGCTGCTGCCTGGCGGATAACAGTGTGCGCCCTCGCGGACATTCCAACCGTAATTTTCGCCCATCTCGACGCGATCGACTTCCTCGTAAGCGCCCTGGCCAACGTCGCCCACCCAGAGCGCGCCGGTCATGCTGTCAAAGCTGAATCGCCAGGGATTGCGCAGACCCCAGGCGAAGAGCTCAGGGCAAGCGGCTGCGCCGGAGCCTTGCACGCAATAGGCATTGCCAGAGAAAGGATTCGTAGCCGGAATGTTGTAGCCCAGCGGCACGTCGATATCGATGCGTAGCATAGAGCCGAGCAGTGTCATCGTATTTTGGCCATTGCCATTCGGGTCGCCACCGCCGCCACCGTCCCCGAGGCCGATATACAAGAAGCCGTC
>JBPCXZ010000161.1:0-8038 GCA_051008055.1 Woeseiaceae bacterium | reverse complement strand
GGGGTATTCGATGCGCTGGCGACAAAAACGGCTGACAATCGTTGCGTGTTATATGTCTGGTACGACAACGAGTTCGGCTATACCGCACAGGTCGTGCGAATTCTGCGCCAGATTACAAATTTCGCGCTGCCGGCGTTTCCCAAAGAAGATTAAGGCAAACCGAAACGATCGAAAAGAACAGAGCATTACAGCGGTTCAGATGATGTTCTCTAGGGTCAGTTTCATGGACAAGAGATCATAATCAGAACGTATAGCGAAGCCGCCCGTTCCCCATTGGTTCGCCAGTCTTTCGGCCAATAACAGCCTGTCATGGTGTCGGCTTCAAGCCCAACCTAACTGTTGCAGACTGATCGTGTCGTTCCATATCTTTGTCATGTGCTTAACTCGCTCACCATCAAACTCCATGTGATAAACATAGTCGGCAGCGATGCTGTTTCCAGTCGGCGGCACCGGACCACCTTCGCCAGATTGTGTGCCATGAAAAACTGCAAACGCAGCGACAGAATCGTCTTCCTCATTTGCAGCGAAGAACTTTAGTTCGTAGTGACCGTCAGGAATTGGTGTCAACAGTCCTTTCATCCACTCACAGTATTCTTCGAGAGTCGAAATCTCTGCCAAGGCGGTCGTTTGTGAGGAAAAAGTCGCGTTGGGGGCACAAAATGCGCTGCAAGCGTCCCACCCTTTGCCTGTTTCGCATGCCTCAAAAAATTGTCTTGCTGGCCCGGTAATTTTACTCATTGAGAATTCTCCCTATTCTGATGTCTTGGATGTCGGCCTTGGGTCACTAGCGACCGTTCGCCAAAGACCTGATTCTAGCACCTGAATGACCGCTTTCTGAGCAGAGCAGCCGTTCAGTGCGGTCAATATTCAAGGCTAACTCGAAGTTCGATGCGACGAACAACAAGATGCGTCGCTGTGAACATTTACAAGCCACATTCGGGCTGGCAGTATCGGCCTCCTTCAGCTCCCGCCGGACGAACTTAGCAATGAATCAACTCGATCAACTTCGATCAATGACAGAAGTTGTCGCCGATACTGGCGACATAGAAGCAATCGCACGTTATCAGCCGGTCGACGCAACGACCAACCCGTCATTGCTGCTAAAAGCGGCCTCCATGCCACAGTACGAAGACCTGATTGCTAAGTCTGCCGCGTGGGTAAGGAGCGCCGGGATATCCGGGGAAGATCAAGTCGTTGTTCTCGGCGACAAGTTCGCTGTGGAGATAGGCCGCGAGATACTAAAGATTGTGCCAGGTCGCGTATCGACTGAAGTTGACGCTCGCTTGTCATTTGATACTGATTCTTCAATAGCCAAAGCTCGAAGCCTGATTGGCTATTACGAGGACGCCGGCATTTCGCGTGACCGAATCCTGATTAAGCTGGCATCCACCTGGGAAGGCATCCGGGCCGCAGAAGCACTTGAACAGGATGGTATCAATTGCAATCTGACCCTGCTCTTCTCCGACGTCCAGGCAGTGGCCGCGGCAAAAGCGGGCGCCTTTCTGATCTCCCCGTTTGTCGGCCGAATTCTCGACTGGTACAAAAAAGCCGAAGGTCGAGACAGTTATCCGGCTGATGAAGATCCGGGCGTCATATCTGTTCGAAATATTTATCGCTTATTCAAAGCAAAAGGCTATGAGACTGTTGTCATGGGCGCGAGCTTTCGCAACGCAGATGAGATCAGAGCGTTGGCAGGCTGCGATCGGCTAACCATTTCGCCGAACTTCCTTGAGGAACTGGAAAACAGCACGGACGAGTTGCCTCGAATCCTCAGCGCTGCCGATGCCGCAGACTTCGTCGAATGCGATTTCGCGGACGAAGCGGATTTTCGCCAACAACTCGGCGACAACGCCATGGCGTCGGAGAAACTGGACGAAGGCATCCAGGGCTTTATAGCAGATCAGGTGAAACTGGAGGCGCTGCTCGCCGAGCGCATCTAGTTCCGGATTCAATCCTGAGCTAAGCGGCTACCTTACTCTCTTGCTCTGACGACTTGTTCGCCTCCATCAGGGCGACAGTCGTGTCAAGCATGCGATTTGAGAAGCCCCACTCGTTGTCGTACCACGAAATGAGTTTGACGCAGGTACCGCCCATCACCTTGGTAAGCGTCGAGTCGTAGATTGACGATGCCGGATTGTGATTAAAGTCGACCGATACGAGTGGTGCCTCGTTGTACGCCAACACACCTTTCAGCTCGCCTTCGCTGGCTTCACGCAGGATTCCGTTGATCTCTTCGATCGACGTCCCCCGCTCGGCTACAAAGGTTAGATCGACAGCGGACACGTTGATGGTCGGAACACGCATCGAGAATCCATCCAGCTTGCCATTTAGCTCCGGCAGCACCAGTCCAACAGCCTTGGCTGCACCTGTGCTGGTTGGAATCTGAGACATCGTTCCGGACCGGGCTCGGCGCAGATCCTTGTGAAAGACGTCCGTCAAAACCTGGTCGTTTGTGTAAGCGTGAATCGTCGTCATGATGCCGTGCTTGACACCAATCTTGTCATGCAGCGGTTTGATCAGCGGCGCGAGACAATTGGTTGTGCATGAGGCATTCGAGATGATCTGATCGGATGCTGCGAGAATCCCGTGATTGACGCCGTACACGATCGTCTTATCGACGCCCTCACCACCGGGTGCCGAAATGATGACTTTCTTCGCACCTGCAGCAATGTGCGCGCCTGCGGTCTCTGCCGTGCGGAACAAGCCTGTACATTCGAGGACCACATCAACACCGAGTTCACCCCAGGGCAGATTGGCCGGGTCACGTTCGGAGAATACTTTTATGCGGTCACCGTTGACGATGATGTCGCCATCATCAACATCTACCGTCCCATTAAAGTGTCCATGGGCTGTATCGAAGCGAGTCAGGTGCGCGTTGGTGTTCGGATCACCCAGGTCGTTCAGCGCCACGACGTCAAATTCATCGCTGCGTCCGGATTCGTGAATCGCGCGCACGATGTTGCGCCCAATGCGGCCATAGCCATTGATACCAATCTTGATGCCCATACTCGTTGCCCTAGCAGTGGTTTTATGAAATTTCGCTACATATTTGGCCATTTCTGAGCATTTTGATAGCAATTCTCGCTACATTTTTGTAGTTTTGTAGAGTGTTAGCGAAAATTAACGATTCAATTTCCGAGCTCAGTCGCGCCGAACAAAGGGTCGCGCGCTGGGTCGTGCGGCACCCTCGGCAGGCTTCCCGCTCAACGCTGGCAGCAATCTCAGCCGCGTGTGATGTTTCCGAACCCACGATTATTCGATTCTGTCGGCACATTGGTTCCGACGGGTTTCGGGACTTTTCGATGCAACTGGCCGAGGAACTGAGTCGACCGGTCAGCACCGCGCACAGCGATGTTCACGTCGATGACACGGATTCGGAGGCAGTCTCAAAGGTGCTGGACGCATCGATCCGCTCTTTGACAGATATGCGATCCATTTCGTCTGGTATTCCAATTAGCGAAGCGGTTGCGGCTCTGAAAAACGCTCGCCAAATAGCGTTCGCCGGATTGGGTGCTTCGGGTCACGTTGCAGCCGATGCCTGTCAAAAGTTTTTCCGCTTGGGCATTCCCTGTTGCTCGCTGACAAACACACCTGACCTTCTACAATTCGCGAGTATTGCCGGTCCCGAAGACGTGTTGGTTGTTACTTCTCATGGTGGCAAGTGGCCAGAACTCGCCCGTGCGGCAGAGCTTGCCGTACGGAATGATGCAACGGTTCTGGCGCTCACCGATCGCGGATCGGCCCTGGCAAAGGCCGCAACAATACTTTTCCCTTGCGAAGTTATTGAAGACAGAAGTCCTTACACACCATTGAGTTCGCGACTGGCCCATCTTGCGCTGCTCGATGCGTTACAGGTTGTTCTCGCACTTCGAATGGGGGCGGAGGCATCTAGTCTTTTGCAACGAAGTCGCAAAGCGATTGCGAAGCCCTGAATTTCTGGCGCAATATCCGCGAGGCAAAGACGGCGAATCTCGGCCATTTACTTACATCGTGTTCTTATACACAACGCCGTGTTTCATTGGCCTCGTATAGAACAAGTTTGATTACGGTATACCTGTAAATTGGGCGAAATTGCCAAGGAAGCCGACACCTGCGATTTCATGATCGCCGCTTCCCCGTCGGCAACGCCTAACCTTACAAACGGCATCCATTTGTCCGCCAACGTCCAGTTGGCACAGATGGCAACGCACTTACCCTGTTCCTGCCCCTCATCCAGCGAATCGGCGGTCAAAGAAGTCATCGGAACAATGAAGTTCACCGGGCCAGTAACTTTTCAGGTTGCCCGGCGATGTCAGTTCCACTGGCATGGAACTCCGAGGCTGGCCTTCCTATCGGCGCACATTGCATCGCCGCACGGGGCGCAGATCGCACGCTTATGCCGTGCCGTCGCCTCTCCTCGTCCGATTGTGATCGATCCAGAAACCCCATGCGATGATCAACCACATCGCTTGAGCAGACCAGGCTACAGCTGCTGTCGACGGCGGTGGCGGTCCGAAAACATTGGCAACGTAGATAATCAGAAGAAACAAAACCAGCGCCCAAAACCCGATGAGGCCTTTGCGATTCACTGGTTTCGTACAGCGGTGATAAAACAACACGCCAACTCCGAAAAGCAACAGCTCAAAAGGTATGGTGATCATTGGGTAGTTCCAAAGTCCTGCACCAATCTTCGGAGATTCACCAAGAGTGATCGGCATATCAGGCTGATGCGTGAGAGCATCCAGAAACCAGTGGCTTAAAACAAGTGCGGCGATGACGACTGCCGCCCTCAACCCTGAGCGCGAAAGTGCCAGATAGATGGCCGCGAAAATGAAACCCCAGAGCAATAGTGCTATCAAGCTATGTGAATATGGATAGCTTGAGAAGTGCAGCGGTGTCATCACAGTGGCGCCCGGCTGAATCTCCAGAGTCTCAATGCCGAAAAGAACAAGGTTTGGCCAAATGATATCGGCCAATTGACATGCAAGAAAGAGAATGCCGAGCGATACTTGAGGGGCGAATTTCTTTGCGCCGAATCCTAGGGCAAAGTGTCCAATAAACATCGCAAACTCCGACTAAGTAGCGGCCATTTACCAAAGATCTGATTCTATCACCCGAATGATTTATTTCTGAGCGAGGCTTCTGTTCAATTCCGAATTTCTAATGCCTGCCCTCGCGAGTTCATCCCTTCTTACTAACCAACCAACCCGGACACCCAGTTAAAGAATATTCGGTCTTGATTGAGGAATATCAACGTCAGTCCAATTGAGTCGTAAAATCCGTGCATCAGCACTATCAATAACAAATTGGTTCTGTTTCTGACAAAGGTGAAGAAGAAAAAAGTGCTGGCGAGCCCGACCGCGATCGTTCCCGCCAATCCCTGGTAATTATGAGATGCACCGAAATAGATGGACAGAATAAGTGCTGCGGCCAACCAGGCTTTGTCAGTATCTCCAAGAAGCTCAGCCAGGTGTTTCATATAGTAGCCGGTGAACAGGAATTCTTCGCCAAAGGCTGCAAATACCCACATGATCACCATGAGTATTAGAAAGCTCGCCCAGTTTCCGCGGATCTCGTCGATCGAGCTTAGGTCGATTTCGCCGAAGTACAGTTCCAGAAATGGCTGGATGCAGATGTCGATGACGAAGAATATCAGGAGTGTCAGAAGAAGCGCTTTGGTCACGGTCCGTGTGCTGAGCTTCTCGCAAAAACCGAATCTGCTCCAATCAAACCCGCTGCTCCAAAGTATTAGCAGAGCAATCCCGAGGCCGAAGAAATAGCCAAAATTTCGGTCTGCCAGTGCAAGCACTGGAGCTAAAGCCATCACCGCAACCACAACGTATGGTTTCGTTAAATGTTTGTAGATTTTCTCTTTCATTTTCTTAATCCTTTTTTCTAGAGCGGAACCTGCGTTCCGTCATCGAGCAGGCGAAAGTACTCGTCATTCGAGATCAGCAAACCCTCAGAGCGCCTTTCCGGAAAACTCCCACGGTAGTCGCGCGGGTGCTTTACGTTGATGGCCCATATTTTTCTGGAGTACAGACTTCTCACCTTGGACTGTGGTTGGTGCCCAACCACTATCGCGGACGCATCAAAGTGATTGAGTACGCGTTGTACCTGCTCCTCACTAGCACCTGTTTCAAAAAAACCGCGATACCAGGCCAGGCCGGTACGCGTTGATGTGAGTAGGTCTTCAACTCCACCTGATGCTTTTCGAAAATAAGCCTGTCGGTAGTTACGGCGAACGATTTCATTGGCAGCGCTCAGGCTCAAGTCGGTGTCCGCGATGTCGGGGTGCAATCCTCCATGAGCGAACAAGTGCCCATTGATCTTCTCAATGGCATTCTTGCTCGCCAGCCATCGCCCAAGCAGAGCATCGGGTCCGAAGAGATCAAACTGCTGCTTCTCCAGGATTGCGGCGACATAAAAATACTTGAAGGCCGCCTTTTGAAAATTGCCCTGCAGGTTCTTGATCTCGTGATTGCCTAGAATGAAGTGGACGTGACCGCCATGGTCTGCCGCGTCCTGTTCCAGCTTGAAGATGAACCAGAGTAGCTGCGTGGTTGAGAATCCGCGGTCGACGAAATCACCAACCAGCGCCAGATGCCCCTTGCCGAATATCCAGTTCAGATCGCTATCAATGACTTTATTAGCGATCAGAAAATCGCGAAACGCACTGAAGCCGCTCTCAAGATCCGATATCGCGACGATGGGTTCGTTGTCCTGGTATGCGAGGTCAGGCGTACGAAAAATGTTGTCAACTTCGAACTCGAAGAAATTGTCTTCGAGCGGAAAAAAGACTCGCGCCGTGGTCCGCTCTGTCACTTGATAGCGTGCCTTTTCGACATGAAAGCCGTTTTCTGAGTCGCCGCGTATGTAGTTCACGACATATTGATCACCGTCATAAAAGATATGCGGGCCTTCATCCCCGACTTTGTACGCGAGGTCATTGTCACCATAGAAAATGTCAGCGCCAAACTGGACGGCGACACCAACGGCAATCGCGACAAGAATGGTTAGCGTAATCAGGAAGTGTTTCAGGTTAGTGATTAAGAGTTTCATAGAATTCCTTGCTAGGTGGCCGCAGTCGACCCTTGCTCTATGTCGAGCACTTTAATTTAAGATTGAGTCTGCTAAGACTGCTGGTTAGGACATCTAAAGCTTCTTGCGAAGGAGTCCTAAAAGACGCCGGGTAAGATAGATTGACGCAAGCCCGAGAATCAGAGCTACGGGAACAAGCCACATGCCGACAATCTCAACGCTGCCCTCGGGCATGTGCACCGGTTGTCCAACTATAAACGAACTTCCGTGGTCCGCTTCCCAAATGACTATTTCTTCAGGAAACATTATTTTAGAAATACCCAGAAGCAGAAGAACGGCCGACCATCCGTACCCAAATAAAGCCGTCGAGTAGTAGAGGCCCTTGGTCACACCCCTTTTTACTTTTTGAATCGCATTAAACCCTGCTGGAGGCGGGGTACCTTCGAGGATGTGTCCCACATACGCTGATGCAAGCTCTCTCGGACTGCCGAGACCTTCCAGTACAGCATCAACTGAAGCGGTCTCGCCTTTCAGCTCCAACGCATCAAAAATGTGAGATTCGATTTCCTTCAACACTTCATCCGCATCTTCACGCTCCAGGCGCGCCAGGTACTTTGATAGTGTTTTCAGATAATCGTGAATTTTTTCGCGGTCAGTCATTGCTTTTCCATTCTGTCCTATTGCGCATCGTCTAACGGATCAGGGCCAGGGTTGCTTAACAGGAACTCAATATCTTCAACGGATTTTCGCCATCGCACGGTCAAACTCTTCAGTTTGTCCGCGCCAGACGTTGTCAGCTTGTAGTATTTACGTGGGCGTGCATCGCCCTCTTGTTGCCATTCGGCGGCCACTACTCCATCTCGCTTCAAGCGGTCCATCAATGGATAGAGGGTGCCCTCGGTTATCTGCATCGTTTCCAGTGAGTGCAGGAGATTCAGTAGCTCCAGGCCATAGAGTTCCCGCTCTTTCAAGGCGGCCAGAATGACCAGCTCGAGCGATCCCTTGCGAAGCTGCACAT
>JBPCXZ010000160.1:0-4890 GCA_051008055.1 Woeseiaceae bacterium | reverse complement strand
GTGATGCCGCACCACCGATGTGGAAGGTACGCATTGTCAGCTGTGTGCCTGGCTCACCAATGGACTGCGCCGCGATAACACCAACTGCTTCACCGATGTTAATGCGGTGACCGCGTGCCAGGTCACGGCCGTAACACTGTGAACAGACGCCGTAGCGAACTTCACAGGTGATCGGCGAGCGAACCAGAACGTGATCAATCGACAGCTCTTCGAGTCGCTGCACAGTTTCTTCGTCGAGCATGGTGCCCGCGTCGTACGCAACCTTGTCGGAACCCGGAATGAGTACTGCTTCTGCCAATACGCGTCCGAGAACTCGTTCGTGCAGAGGCTCAACAATATCGCCACCCTCAACCAGCGGTGCCATCGCAACACCATTATGAGTTTCGCAATCAACCTCGGTTACAACCAGATCCTGCGCTACGTCAACCAGACGTCGAGTCAGATAACCCGAGTTGGCGGTCTTCAACGCTGTATCGGCCAGACCCTTACGAGCACCGTGAGTCGAGATGAAGTACTGCAATACGTCCAGACCTTCACGGAAGTTAGCGGTAATCGGCGTCTCGATGATCGAGCCGTCCGGCTTGGCCATCAGGCCTCGCATACCGGCCAGCTGCCTGATCTGCGCGGCAGAACCTCGAGCACCGGAGTCAGCCATCATGTAGATAGAGTTAAACGATTCCTGAGCAACGTCCTTGCCTGCGGCATCCTTGACTGCTTCGGTACCGAGCTTGTCCATCATGGCTTTCGCCACCTGGTCATTGGTGCGCGACCAGATATCGACAACTTTATTGTAACGCTCGCCTTCGGTTACCAGTCCTGATGAGTACTGATCCTGAATCTCTTTGACTTCGGCCTCAGCTGACGCCAACAGGTCACCCTTGCTTTCCGGGATAACCATATCGTTAACGCCGATCGAAATTCCCGACAGCGTCGCGAAGCGGAAGCCGGTGTACATCAGCTTGTCCGCAAATACGACTGTCTTCTTCAGACCGAGTTGGCGGTAGCAGGCGTTAAGGACACTGGATATGGCTTTCTTCGACATCGCCCTGTTAACCAGGTCGAAACTCATGCCTTCGGGCAGAATGCTTGACAGCAAAGCGCGGCCAACAGTTGTCTCGACAACCTGCATGTTGGTTTCAACATTGCCATCTTCATCCGTCACCGAAATCGGCACACGAATCTTGACGCCGGCCTGCAAATCCGCAGAACCATGTTCATAGGCGCGTCGCGCCTCGTCAATGCTCGACAACAACATGCCCTCGCCTTTCGCGTTCACACGCGTGCGGGTCATGAAGTACAAACCAAGGACAACGTCTTGCGACGGCACAATAATCGGGTCGCCGTTTGCAGGAGACAGGATATTGTTCGACGACATCATCAATGCACGTGTTTCCAGCTGTGCCTCGATAGACAATGGAACGTGCACGGCCATCTGGTCACCGTCGAAGTCAGCATTGAACGCTGTACATACGAGTGGGTGCAACTGGATTGCCTTGCCTTCGATCAATACCGGCTCAAATGCCTGGATGCCGAGACGATGCAGTGTTGGCGCACGGTTCAGCATGACCGGATGCTCGCGAATCACCTCTTCGAGAATATCCCAGACTTCTGCACCTTCACGTTCAACCAGACGCTTGGCAGCCTTGATAGTGGTTGCTTCACCGCGCAGTTGCAGCTTCGAGAAGATGAACGGCTTGAACAACTCAAGTGCCATCTTCTTCGGCAGGCCACACTGGTGCAGTTTCAGCGTCGGTCCGACCACGATGACGGAACGACCAGAGTAGTCAACACGCTTACCCAGAAGGTTCTGACGGAAGCGGCCTTGCTTGCCCTTAATCATGTCGGCCAGCGATTTCAGCGGACGCTTGTTGGTGCCCGTAATCGCGCGACCGCGACGACCGTTGTCGAGCAGCGCGTCAACAGATTCCTGCAGCATGCGCTTCTCGTTGCGCACGATAATGTCCGGAGCGTTGAGCTCCAGCAGACGGCGCAGACGGTTGTTACGGTTGATAACACGACGGTACAAGTCGTTCAGGTCGGAGGTCGCGAAGCGGCCACCGTCCAGCGGTACCAGCGGACGCAAATCAGGCGGCAGAACCGGCAATACGGTCAGCACCATCCATTCCGGCTTGTTGCCCGACTCGATGAATGACTCGACCAGCTTCAATCGCTTGGAAAGACGCTTGATCTTGGTCTCGGAGCGCGTTGCACCCATGTCTTCACGAACATTGAGAATTTCGCGCTGCAGATCGATGGTCATGAGCATTTCACGAACGGCTTCGGCACCCATGCGGGCATCGAACTCGTCGCCATACTGCTCCAGCGCATCAAGATACATGTCATCGGTCAACAGCTGGCCGCGTTCGAGCTCGGTCATGCCTGGCTCAACAACAACGAAAGCCTCGAAGTACAACACACGCTCGATCTCTCTGAGCGTCATGTCCAGCATCAGGCCGATACGTGACGGCAGTGATTTCAGGAACCAGATGTGTGCAACCGGACTCGCCAATTCAATGTGCGCCATGCGCTCACGACGGACCTTGGTTTGCGTAACTTCAACGCCACACTTCTCGCAGACAACACCGCGGTGCTTGAGACGCTTGTACTTGCCGCACAGGCACTCATAGTCTTTGATCGGGCCAAAAATCTTGGCGCAGAACAGACCATCGCGTTCCGGCTTGAACGTCCGATAGTTGATCGTTTCAGGCTTCTTTACTTCACCGAATGACCATGAGCGAACCATGTCCGGCGAAGCCAGACCAATGCGAATCGCTTCGAAGTCGTCAACAGGGTTTTGGTATTTGAAGAGCTTAAGTAAGTCTTTCATTAGTCTGCCTCCAGCTCAATATTGATGCCCAATGATCGTATTTCCTTGACGAGAACGTTAAACGACTCTGGCATACCAGCGTCCATCTCGTGTTCGCCATCGACGATGTTTTTGTACATCTTGGTTCGTCCCTGCACGTCATCCGACTTGACTGTCAGCATTTCCTGCAAGGTGTAAGCCGCGCCGTATGCTTCAAGGGCCCAGACTTCCATCTCACCGAATCGCTGACCACCGAACTGCGCCTTACCACCCAGCGGCTGCTGCGTAACAAGACTGTAAGGTCCGGTCGAACGTGCGTGCATCTTGTCATCAACCAGGTGGTTGAGTTTCAACATGTACATGTAACCAACGGTCACATCGCGGTCGAATTCTTTACCTGTGCGTCCATCTGTCAGACGTGACTGACCCGATACGTCAAGATCCGCAAGCGCCAACAGGCCCTTGATCTCTTCTTCAGCAGCGCCGTCAAATACCGGTGTAGCTGTCGGCACGCCGCTGGTCAGATTGCCAGCCAATTCGAGAACCTCGGCATCCGAGAACGACTTGATGTCTTCGATACGACCGCCGGTCTTGTTGTACAAGGTTTCCAGGAACTGACGCAGCTTGGTCATTGATTCCTGTGCTTTCAGCATCTTGTCGATCTTCTTGCCGAGTCCTTTCGCCGCCCAGCCCAGATGCGTTTCAAGCACCTGACCGACGTTCATTCGAGAAGGAACGCCCAGCGGGTTCAGTACGATGTCGACAGGATTGCCGTCTTCCAGGTAAGGCATATCTTCAACAGGAACGATCGTCGAAATAACACCCTTGTTACCGTGACGTCCGGCCATCTTGTCGCCCGGCTGAATGCGTCGCTTAACAGCAAGGTAAACCTTGGTCATCTTCAGAACGCCCGGAGCGAGGTCGTCGCCAGCGGTGATCTTCAGTTTCTTCTCTTCGAAGCGACGGTCGAACTCTTCGCGTTGCGAATTCAGGCGTTCAAACGCCTTTTGCAGCTGCTCGTTCGCTTCGTCATTCTTCAGACGAATCTCGAACCACTGTTCGCGCGGCACATCTTCAAGATAGGCCTTGGTGATCTTCGAGCCAGACTTCAGCTTGTTCGGACCGCCTTGCGCCATCTTGTTGGTCAGCATGCGTTCAACACGCTCGTAGATGTCTTCCTCCAGGATGCGCAGCGTGTCGTCCAGGTCCTTACGAACACTTTCGAGCTCTGCTTTCTCGATAGAAAGGGCACGCAGGTCCTTCTCAACGCCGTCACGTGTAAATACGCGAACATCGATTACCGTGCCGTCCATACCTGGCGGTACGCGCAGTGACGTGTCTTTAACGTCAGACGCTTTCTCACCGAAAATAGCTCTCAGGAGCTTCTCTTCCGGCGTCAGCTGCGTCTCACCCTTCGGCGTTACCTTGCCGACCAGAATGTCGCCAGCCTTAACTTCGGCACCGATGAATGCGATACCAGACTCGTCAAGCTTCGCGAGTGCCGCATCACCAACGTTCGGGATGTCAGACGTGATGTCCTCTGGCCCCAACTTCGTGTCGCGAGCAACACACTGCAGCTCTTCGATGTGAATGGTTGTGAAACGGTCTTCCTTAACGACACGCTCTGAAATCAGAATCGAGTCCTCAAAGTTGTAGCCGTTCCACGGCATGAAGGCCACGAGCAGGTTCTGGCCAAGCGCAAGCTCACCCATATCTGTCGACGGTCCGTCAGCCAGTACGTCGCCGGCCGAAATCGAGTCACCGCCCTTAACCAGCGGACGCTGGTTAATACAGGTGTTCTGATTCGAACGCGTGTACTTGGTCAGGTTGTATATATCGACACCCGCTTCAGCAGCACTTGTCTCGTCGTCGTGCACGCGAATCACGATGCGTGATGCATCAACCGAGTCAACGATACCGCCGCGACGTGCAACCACGGTCACACCTGAGTCAACGGCTACTGCACGCTCCATGCCCGTACCTACCAGCGGCGCTTCAGCGCGTAGCGTTGGCACAGCCTGGCGCTGCATGTTTGAACCCATCAATGCGCGGTTAGCGTCATCGTGCTCCAGGAACGGAATCAA
>JBPCXZ010000159.1:0-17333 GCA_051008055.1 Woeseiaceae bacterium | reverse complement strand
GATTCGACCAATATCTCGGTGTCACGCCTCAAGCACGCACTCAAGGCCAAGGCCGTGCTTTGCCCGGGCCTGACCGTCCGCCTCAAGGTAGAAAAGCCGAAAGAGAAAATCGAGTGGTGTTATTCCGGTGGTCTTGAGGAATACCTGATTGAGGCTCTTGATGGTGCCGAAATTCTGCCGGCAGAGCCGTTTGCTGGTGATCTTTCCGGTAACAACGAGACGGTTGAATGGGCCTTGGCCTGGCAGGCCGAGGGCAGCCAACTCGTCACCGAGAGCTACGTTAATCTCATTCCGACGGCGCAAGGCGGCACGCATGTCAACGGACTGCGCACCGGTTTAACGAATGCGGTTCGTGAATTTGCGGATTTTCGCAGCCTCATCCCGCGCGGCGTGTCGATCGCGCCCGAAGATGTTTGGGACGGTCTGAGTTTTGTCTTGAGCGTGAAACTGGAAGACCCGCAGTTTTCTGGTCAAACCAAGGAACGACTGTCGTCGCGGGAATCGGCCGCGTTTGTGACCGGCGTTATTAAGGACAGTTTCTCCGTTTGGCTGAACCAGCATCCGGAGACGGGTGATCAGATTACGCAGCTAGTGATTAGCAAAGCGCAAAAACGTCTTAAGGCGGCCAAGAAGGTCGTTCGCAAGAAAATCGTTTCGGGTCCGGCGTTGCCGGGCAAGCTTGCCGATTGCACCTCACAGGAACCGGAGCTGTGCGAGATTTTTCTCGTCGAAGGGGACTCGGCGGGCGGATCCGCCAAGCAGGCGCGTGACCGCAATACCCAGGCGATCATGCCGCTGCGCGGCAAAATCCTGAACACCTGGGAAGTGGACTCGGCCGAAATCCTCGGCTCCCAGGAGGTGCATGACATCAGCATCGCGCTGGGTATCGATCCGGGTGATCCGAATCTCGACAACCTTCGCTACCACAAGGTCTGTATTCTGGCCGATGCGGATTCGGATGGCCTGCATATTGCGACATTGATTTGTGCCTTGTTCCTGCGGCATTTCCGCGAACTGGTTATGGCGGGACATGTTTACGTCGCCATGCCGCCGCTGTATCGCATCGATGTTGGCAAGGAAGTTTTTTACGCGTTGGATGACAGTGAACGCAAAGGCATTCTCGATCGGATCGAAGCCGAGAAATTGCGCGGCAAGGTTTCCGAAACCCGTTTCAAGGGTCTGGGCGAGATGAATCCGTCACAGCTGCGCGATACCACGATGAATCGCGACACGCGGCGACTCGTGCAGTTGACGGTCAGCGGCAACGACAAGACGGACCAGACCATGGATATGTTGCTTGCCAAGAAACGCGCCAAAGACCGGCGTAAATGGCTGGAGACCAAAGGCAATCTTGCCGAGGTATAGGACATGCAGAATAGTTTGAATCTCGAAGGCGTCGAACAACAGGCTCTTAAGGACTACACCGAAAAGGCATACCTCGATTACTCGATGTACGTCATTCTCGATCGCGCATTGCCGCAGATCGGCGACGGCCTGAAACCTGTACAGCGCCGCATCATCTACGCAATGAGTGAGCTAGGTTTGTCGGCCGGGCAAAAACCGAAGAAGTCGGCACGCACGGTTGGCGATGTAATCGGTAAGTTTCACCCGCACGGTGACTCAGCCTGTTACGAAGCGATGGTCTTGATGGCACAGGACTTCTCGTATCGATATCCGGTTATCGACGGGCAGGGCAACTGGGGTTCTACGGACGATCCAAAGTCATTTGCGGCCATGCGCTATACCGAATCGCGCCTGAAGCCATACGCGAAAAGCCTGTTGCAGGAGCTTGCCCACGGTACCGTTGACTGGTTGCCGAATTTCGATGGCACGATGACCGAGCCTGAGGTACTGCCGGCGAGGCTGCCGAACCTGCTGCTCAATGGCACGACGGGCATTGCTGTTGGCATGTCGACAGATGTGCCGCCGCACAACCTAAACGAAGTGGCGAGTGCCCTGGTGCACCTGATTGATAATCCGAAGGTAACCATCGCCGGCTTGATGAAGCACATCAAGGGGCCTGACTACCCAACCGGCGGTGAGCTGGTTTCGCCGCGTGACGACATCAAACAGATTTACAAGACCGGCAGTGGCACATTGCGACTACGGGCATCTTACAAGATTGAAGACGGCGACATCGTAATCACGGCGCTGCCGTACCAGATTTCCGGTGGCAAGATCCTGGAGCAGATCGCGTCGCAGATGCGCAACAAGAAGTTGCCGCAGGTCGATGATCTTCGCGACGAATCCGATCATGAGGAAACGACGCGCCTGGTTATCAGCCCGCGTTCGAATCGCGTCGATAAAGAAGAGCTGATGTCGCACTTGTTCTCGACGACCTCGCTTGAACGAACTGTGCGGGTCAATATGAACATTATTGATCTCGAAGGTCGGCCACGATCATTCGATCTGCTCGGTGTGCTGACCGAGTGGCTCAAGTTTCGCAAGGAAACGGTAAAGCGCCGGCTCAATCATCGCTTGCAGATCGTTGTCGATCGGTTGCACATCCTCGACGGCTTGTTGATCGCCTACCTGAGCATCGACGCAGTCATCAAGATCATCCGCGAGGAAGATGAACCCAAGCCGGTACTGATGAAGCGCTTTAAGCTCAGTGATATTCAGGCTGAAGCGATACTGAATCTACGACTACGAAATCTTGCCAAGCTTGAGGAAATGAAGATCAAAGGTGAGCAGGACGAGCTCAATGAAGAGCGCGACGGGCTGGAGAAAACACTTAAGAGTGCGGCGCGCCTGAAGACTTTGATCAAGAGCGAGATTCTCGAGGATGCCGCAGCGTATGGTGATGATAGACGCACGCTGATCGTCGAGCGTGAAGCAGCGCAGGCATTGGACGAAACGCAGTTGGTGTCCAGCGAGCCGGTAACGGTTGTGCTGTCGCAACGTGGCTTCGCGCGCGCTGCGAAGGGTCACGAAGTCGACGCTTTGGCACTCAGTTACAAGGCGGGCGATAGCTATCTGGCGTCTGCAATTGGCCGCAGCAACCAGCTCGCCATGTTTATCGATAGTACCGGACGCGTTTACAGCGTGATGGCTGGAACCTTGCCGTCTGCGCGCGGCCAGGGCGAACCTTTATCGAGCCGGTTCAAGCCGCCCGACGGTGCCGAATTCTGCGGCGCCATGATTGGCGACAACGAGCAAAAGTATTTGCTGGCCAGCGATGCCGGTTACGGCTTCATTGCAACGCTTGAAGATCTCGTGACCCGTAACAAGGCAGGTAAGGCGATTCTGCGCGTCCCCGCTGAGGGTCGTGCTGTGGTTCCGGCGCCGGTTCCACTTGGCGTGGAATGCCTGATTGCTGCCGTAACTTCGATCGGTCGTCTGCTGATATTCGAGATGGAAGAGCTGCCAGAACTTGCCAAAGGCAAGGGCAATAAACTCCTTAACATTCCGACTAAAAAGTACAAGAGTGGTGAGGAAAAACTGATCGCTGCGGCGGTTGTGCCGGAAGAGGGTAATCTACAGGTGCACTGCGGCGAGCGAATGATGACGATCAAGTGGGACGATACCGATCATTATTACGGCGAACGCGCGCTCCGCGGCAGTTTATTGCCGCGGGGGTGGCGTAACGTTGATCGTTTGGTCGGCGTCTCTACCGAACAAGTCGTCGACTAGGCTGACTTGCCTTGCGGTGATTTAAACTTGGCTGTGACATCGCTGTCGTCAACCTGATCTTCAAGTGACGGGTTGATGCCGGTCTCGTCAGCTTCGCCAACGTATTCATCGTCATTGTTGGCCGGGATTTCGGCAGTGACATCCAGTGCCGCTACCGATGCCATCGAAATATCGGCATTGTTGGTCAGTTCTGCAGCCGCGCGCGCGATTTCTTCATTTAGCGCCTGGGTTGCCGTTAACTCGTCTTCGTAATCCTGCTCGAGAACTGTGTAGTCGACCTCTGAACTGACCGTGTAGTCGCCGGTAACCAGCGTGTCGTCGCCAGTTTCTACGGGGACAGCTTCAAGGTCACGCATGGTGGCTTCTTCGAGATCCGGCACCTTGGTCGCATCTACGATGACGGACATGTCGTAGTCGTCATTTTCATCGACAACTTCGTCATCGGCTTCCTCATCGGGCAAAACTTCGCTTTCGAGGATCGATTGCGGTTCAATATTTAACGGCGGAATGATGTCCGTTTTGCCTATTTTAGCGTCGTCCACAGGCGCTTCCTCAGACATCTCGGCAGTCAGCTCGTGGTCGAGGTGTGTTGTAGCGGCGAAGCCGAAGTCCTGCGCGACATCAACCTCGTCGATTTCCTGCAAACCGCTACCGATAATGAGATCGGCATCAAGTGCCAGATTTTCCTGGGTTTCGTCCAGCTCGTCGATTGTCAGGTCTTCGTCTTCGGTGACTTCCATTTCGCTTACGACTTCTAGCGTTCGACTACTGTCAGGTTTGCGACGCTCCTTAGGTGCGATTTCGCCAATCGGCGATGAACCAAAGCGATTGCGTACCATCCGACCAAACAATAGCAACAAGGCGATTAATCCGACGCCGGCGCCACCGAGCCAAAGTAGCCAGTTCGTTTTCGATTCTTCAACACGCGCAGGCCTGATACGTGCGGCAGGTACATTGGGCGTGCTGGCCGTGGTTTCCGGAGCCGGCATTGCGACATCGGGTATATCGATCACCTCTGCCGTTGGTGCTGCGGCGATTTCAGCTGCCTCAATTACTGCAACCGGATCGGGAACTTCGACCAGTTCGGGCTCCGGAGCGATCGTTTCGGTCGGCACTGCCGACTGCTCTTCAGTCAGACCGGTGTAGACACTGCTCGTCGCTGTATCGAATTCTTCAGTACTCTCAATAGTTTCTTCAGCGGCTGTTGCTGGTGCGACGGCGAGCGGCGTCGCTGTGCCGAAATCAGGAATCACCAGCAAACTGCCGGCTTTGAGCTGATTCACATCGTTATTTGCAAATGCTGCGGGATTTGCGGCAAAAATTCCGTTTACAGCAGCCCACAGGCCAACTGGACGATTAACAATGCGCTGTGCAATATCACCCAGCGTTTCACCGGCTGCGACCTGGTATCGAGTGCCCGTGACAACCGGGTCGTCACGAACTACGCGACGTGGCGCAGGGTCGCTCGTTTCTGTCGCTACAGTTAGCGCTGCCGGGGCGATCGATGCCGTAGTTGTCGTTTGCACCAGCGAAACCTGTTCTGCAACACCGACCGGGTCGACAAACATTGTGTAGTCGCGACTGATTCGGCCCGCGTACGGACAGTGCACGTTGAGGCGAATGGTAATGAGTGGCTCACGTATAGCAGACCTGCCAGTGATCGAAATGATGCCATTGGCGATGCTGACTGAAGCGGACCCAACACCCGGAACCGCGCCATGTGCGCGGCCGCCTTGTACGGAAACGCAGCTGCTCGAAATCGTTTCGTTCGGCGCCAATGCATAGGCAATGCTGGCTCGTAGTGGCTGGCCCAGAGATGAATTCACCTTGGCATCGCCCAATTCCAGAGCTGCCGCTGGGAACGCAACCAGGGAGCCGCCTACGGCTACCAGGGTAGAAATATTCGCTGTCGATTTTTTCACTGCATCAACTCCGTCTGCGTCGCCAACTTGGGCACCCGTATCATATAGACTGCCGCCTGTTCGTCGTTAGCGCGTGGTTCCTGATTCATAGTGTGACCTGTGTCACATTCGATATTTGTCCAAATAAAACAGTTAGTTACCGTTCGCCGCCGCAAGCTCGGCGAGTGAGGTTTTCTTGCTCTCGGGGGCATCTTGCAGAACCACTTCGGGTTCGTGAACATAATGTCCCTGCATGTAGTCAAGGCCGAGCTGAAAAAGTACCGCCATGGCATTCGCATTTTCAACGCGCTCGGCAATGGTCTTGATGTCGCGCTTGGCCGCACCCTTAACAATCACGTCAACACTGTGTTGCACGTTGGTGTCGGTCATCAATGCGTGCATTAGCTCGCCGTCAATCTTGATGTAGTCAGGCTTCAGAATATCGAGAATCTGGAATTTTTCACGATCGACTCCGTAGTGTTCCAACGCGAAGCCAATGCCCATCTTGCGCAGCTGCTTCACAATTTTCTGTACGTGTTTGATGTGCTTCGCCGCATCTCGCTCGGGGATCTGCATGACCAACCGTGAGCAGTCGAAATCATTGTCGGCAAATTCCTGGTCCATCCATCCGACGGTGCTGGGGTCTAATATCGACTGTTTAGACAACCGTACGAATACGCGGTCTGCCTCTGATTTCTGGCAGAATCTCACGGCGTTCTTGATTACCCAGCGGTCGATATTCTTCATCATCTTGTTGCGTTCGGCGGCGGGCAGAAATTCGGATGGCAGCACAGAGTTGCCTTGTTCGTCGAGCATGCGAACCAACAAGTCATACATCTCGATGCCGTCGCTGCGCAGACCGGCGATCGGCAATTGCGCCAGGCGGAATCGATTGTCCATCAGAGCCGATCGCAAATGGCGAATCCAGATGGCATCAAACTCTTTCTGTTTGGTGTCCTCGTCGCCAGCGGTGCTCAGGTAAGCCTGGTTGCCGCCCGCCTGATGCCCGAGTCTGTGGGCGGCAACGGCAGCCGATACAAAATGTTCCATCGTGCTGAATACTTCGTTCGCAGCACAAACGCCGACCGTGCAGGTCAATTGTGTAGAGCGATCGTCAACATCAAAAGTCTGTGCCTGGATGTGCTGACATAGCTGCGTCGCCCAGACCTCTGCGTCGCGCGCACTGCCGCGCTCCAGCAATACCATCAGCGTCGTACCTTCGAATCGACCAGCAACGTCACGCGGGTGCATGCGTTTGCGTACGGCTTCGGCAAATTGCGCCAGGACTTCTTCGGAATTCAGATAGCCAACGTTCTCGCAGACCTTTTCGAACTTGTCTATTCGGACGTAGGCTAACGCGTGCAACCCGGAACGCGGCTTCTTGCGCAGGCGTTTTTTGGTGCGGTCGAGAAACTGCTGGCGGTGAAAAAACAATGTTGTGGGGTCGCGTTTCAGGGCGTCATGCACCAGCTTGGTCGGTTCGACCGAGCCCGTGTCCGGTGGCGTGATACAAACCTTGACGCAAGGTCCGTCGTCGAAAACAAACTTGGTGAAGTCGAGGTGGACTTCGTCATTGTCGTCTCGCGTGACATGGGACTTGGCGATGAGTTTCTCACCGGCTTGCCACTTGCCATCAATTGCCGCGATGAGTGCTCCCTTGATGGCAGCCTGTGACTCCTTGTCGAAGTTATCCATGAGCGGCAGGCCGGTTACTTCGTCGTTGCTGGCCGAACGAAAGAGACTCAGCCAGGCGTCGTTGACGTCAGTTATGATGCCTTCCTGAACGAGTGCAATCGCACTTGTCGATTCGCGCATATAATCTTGTAGTTGTTTCTTGTACTCGGTCGCAGAATGAAGCGTTGAGTTCAAGGCGCGTTCGACGCGCAGCGCACGTAGCTCACGCGATACGACAGATTGCAGCCGCCCTTGAAGCGATGCAGAAACCAGGTCACAGGCACCATGCTGCATCGCAGATTCGATAGCCTCTTCACTGGCTTCATTCTGCACCGCGATGACGGGTACTTCCGGGTTATAACAATCTTTTGCTTTAACGACTTGCCGAATGGTTTCCGGGTATTCGTCACAATTGAGAATCAACAGCTCGACATGCTCGGCAGCGAACGTGTCGCCCAGCTTGCCGGGTTTATCGATCCAGTGGCATTTTGCAGCATGACCGGCATCGCGAAGTGTGCCGTTAATTTGCGCTACATCGTCCTGATTCTCTGTCAGAACGGCGATTGAAATACTTTGCCCGCTCAAATGCATTCCTTGCGACGGATCCGGTTTCGTCCATGGAAACCGGATTTTGTTAAAGAGTCAGCAGTCTAGCACTGACGCGGTTTAACACCGGTTTCGGGCTTGCAAAACCGTGACGGATATCAAGTTTCGGCCCGATTTCCGGCGTATTTGGGCACTTTTTCGACGGTGCTGGCGCGGGACGGCGACTTCGGTATGATAGCTGCCGCCGCACACGCGAATAGAGCAGGAAATATGGCCAGCGTTAGTACCAGTGAATTTCGATCAGGACTGAAGATCATCATCGACAAAGACCCCTGTGTCATTGTCGAAAATGAGTTTGTGAAGCCCGGCAAAGGCCAGGCTTTCAACCGGGTTCGCATCCGTAATCTCAAGTCCGGCAAGACGGTCGACAAGACCTTCAAATCGGGCGAAAGCGTCGAAGTTGCCGATGTCATGGAAACGGATATGCAGTATCTCTACGCCGACGGAGAGTTCTGGCACTTCATGGTGCCTGATACGTTCGAACAGTACGCGGCGGACGCTACAGCTACCGGTGAAGCCAGCGACTGGATCAGCGACGGCGATACCTGCATGGTTACGTTGTGGAACAATTCGCCGTTATTGGTGCAGGCGCCGAATTTTGTCGAGCTGGAGGTAACCGAAACCGACCCTGGTGTGAAAGGTGATACCGCCAGTGGTGGTGGTAAGCCGGCCAAGCTATCCACTGGTGCCGTAGTGCGGGTACCGTTGTTTGTTGACCAGGGCGAGGTGATCCGCGTCGATACCCGAACTCGCGAGTATGCCTCGCGCGTCAAGTAGCGGTACTAAATAGAAAAGTCAGTCTGCGTTTCGCAAAATGCCTTGCAAATGGCTTCTATTCCAGACTGATCTTCGGCGCTGAATCGATCGAGCGACGGACTGTCGATATCGAGCACACCGACGAGCTGGCCACGAATAAGCAGCGGTACGACCAATTCCGATCGTGATGCCGCGTCGCAGGCGATATGCCCGGGAAACTCCTGTACGTCTGCGACTCGAATCGTTTCCAGCTTAGCGGCTGCGGTTCCACAAACGCCTTGTCCCAGCGGAATTCGAACGCAGGCCGGCAGTCCCTGGAACGGCCCCAATACCAGTTGTTCACCGCGCAACACGTATATGCCGAGCCAATTGATATCGTCAAGAGCTGTATTCAACAGAGCGACGAAATTGCTCGCGTTCGCCAACGGGTCCGTTTCATTGTCAAGCAAGGCGAGTAACTGTGATTGCAGTAGTTTGTAGTCAGGCATTTTGCTGTCCGCTTCGGTTTGCAAACGTAACCACATCGCTTATGTGGTCCACTTTTTCGTAGATCATCTGCAGTCGTTCGAAGCCGACGGCGACGCCGGCACATTGCGGCATGCCGTGTTGCAACGCAGCAAGCAACAACTCGTCGACTGGCGTGGCGATCTTACCGGCCGCCTGCCTGTCCTTCGTATCCTTGAGGAAGCGCTGCCGTTGTTCGACAGCATCAGTCAGTTCGACATAGCCATTGGCCAGTTCCAATGTGCCGTAAAAGACTTCGAAGCGATCAGCGACCTGCTCATCGGCGGGGCAGGCACGCGCAAGCGCAGCTTGTGGCCGCGGATAATGTTGCAGAACTGTTAGTCGATCCGGGGCGAATGTCGGCGAAACCCGGTCGACGAGGAGCAGATCCAGCCAGGCTGCACGATCGTCGCCGAGAGATTGTCGAATCGCGTCGTCCGCATTGGCGGCAGCTGCCAGCTCGTCACTGCTGGCAGCAAACACGTCGACGCCAGCGGAACGTCGAAATGCGTCGGCATAGTCAATGACCTCTAGACTTTCTGCCAGCGCCTCCTGTTGCATGCAACGCGCGATCAATGTTGTGGTATCTGCAATAATTTCAGGCAGTTGGAAGCCGAGGCGGTACCACTCGAGCAACGTAAACTCGGGCAGGTGTCGGGGCCCTTGTTCGCCATCGCGAAATACCCGGCAAATTGAATAAATGTCCGGGTAGCCGGCAGCCAGCAGGCACTTCATGGCCGACTCCGGTGATGTATGCAACCACTTCTCTGTCGATTCGCGCAGCAGCGCGATGTTGTCAATGTTCGGATCGGAACTGGCGAAGGCGCTGATCGCCGGTGTGTCGACGGCGAGCACCTTCTGTTGCAGGAAATAATCGCGCACGCGAGCAAGCATATCCGCACGGCGCCGTGCGACGTCGACCGTAGCGGAGGGGCGCCAGTTAGGTGAGTGAGCCAATCGATTCGCCCATTCGCAATGTTTCGCCGGCGACCATTTTGTTATTCCAGGCTGCAACGCCTTGCGGCAGCAAAACGATTACTGTGGATCCCATATTGAACCAGCCCAGCAATTGTCCTTTGGCAATATCAATCGCGTCGCCGCCCAAGTCGATACTTTCGACGACTCCGGAATGGCGCGGTCGAATCTCACCGGTCCATGGCGTCGTAATGCTGCCGACATTCATTGCGCCGACGAAAATAACGGCTGCCGGACCCGCCGCTGTTTCCAGATTGAGAATCAGGCGTTCATTGCGCCGAAACAATCCTCGAATGTGGGTGGCAGTTGCGGTATTCACGCTGAACAGGTCGCCGGGGACGTAGCTTCCGGATACGAGTTTTCCGGCGATTGGCGAATGCACGCGATGATAGTTATACGGTGCGAGATATATCGTAGCGAAGTTGCCATTCGCAAATGCGCGTGCCTCCGCCAGATTGATGGCCAGCAAGTCATCCAATGAGTACTCAATGCCCTTGGCCTGCAGAATTTTGGCATCGTGCAGCTCGCCGGCCTGGCTGACGGTTCCGTCGACGGGAGACACGATCGTCTTCACGTCCTCGTCGACAGGGCGGGCATCCGCTGCGAGTTCACGGATGAAAAACTCGTTGAAGTTGGCGAATCCGCTGGGCAGCGGCAACAGGACATCGTCAGTTTCTACGTCGTATAGCCGCACAAAGCGTTTGATAAGGAAATTCTTGGTACCGGTATGACTAACCCGTGCCAGTCGATAAATGACGGCGGTCAACCAGTATTTCGGCAGCAGGTACTGCACATAGGCGAATAAGCGAGCGAGCATATTAGAGATTATTCCTTGAGGTCTGCTTCAACCGACAACAGCAAAGTGTCGTCGGCAAAAAATTGCAGGGTTACCTGCGTTGGCGTATCAGTCGGGTAGCGCAGCATCAGGTGTTTCGAGCCGCGCTCGAATACTACAGATTGTTGCGGCGCGATGGTGACTTGCGACAACTTGAACATCCGCGAAATGCCGTCTTCGAGTACCGATTCGTGCATCTCGACCGATTTCATCTGTGGGCTGGCAACGTTGGTGATGCTGATCGCCTGATCACTATTGTTGTGCAGGCTAAGGTACGCGGCGCCCATGCTGGCTCCCGGAATCGGAGCCGGAATTTGAACGTCTGTCGCCGTCAGCACCGGCTGGTCTGCGCTGCATGCTACCAAAAGCGACAGCGCAAAGGTTTGAAGTAGCCGGGTCATCTGCCGGTCGACATCAGTATCGGAATATCGTGCGCAAAATTCTCGGCCTTGTGCGGCGCGCCGAATAATGCGTGAAATTTGCCGTCCGGGTTGATGACGATAACCACAGCGGAGTGGTCAACAGAGTAATTGTCTTGCTCACCGGATTTTTCGAAGAAAATGCCCAGGCCGTCAGTAAGTTTCTTTACTTCGGTCAACTCGCCAGTGATACCGACCGAATCGTCGCCGAAATGCGCAACGTACTGACCCAGTATGTCCGGCGTGTCGCGTTCAGGGTCGACGCTCACCAGGACGATTCGCGGCAGCTCGTCGTGACCGTCATCGGCGAGCAGCTGCTGCGCATTTGCCAGTACTTGTAAGGTCATAGGGCAAATGTCAGGGCAATGCGTGAAACCAAAAAACAACAGATTCCAGCGGCCCTCGAAATCGCTGTGTGTAAACGATTCGCTATTCTGATCAAGTAAGGAAAACTCTGCGAGTTCAGTCGCGGCCGGCAATCGCGTGGCGGTCTGCAGCGCTGGTGGCGGCGAAAGTACCTGCACAGAAAGCCAGGTTCCCGTGACGATCGCGATGATAGCGACGGCAATAATGAAATATTTTCTCGAGTCCATGCGCGCAATGATACACACTCCTTATATATGTCGAACCATGAACACACAGTTGAGCAACTGATTCGCCACTACGGCCGCCGTTTCGATGCAGCTGGTCTGACTTACGGTCACGGAACAGACAACGCACTCGATGAGGCCGCGTGGATGTTGTTTTCTGCATTGCAGCTGTCACATGACGATGCGCCGGCGGCGTACGAACAAGAGGTTCCGGCGGATGCCATCGCACACCTCGATGCCATTGCGCAGCGCCGCATCGACGAACAGTTGCCGATGGCGTACCTGCTCAATCAGGCGTGGTTCGCCGGTCTCGAGTTTTTCGTAGATGAGCGTGTACTTGTACCGCGTTCGCCCATCGCCGAGCTGATTGCGGCCCAGTTTGAGCCCTGGCTAGTCGCCTCAAATGTTGCTGCCGCCGTCGACCTGGGGACTGGTAGCGGCTGCATCGCAATAGCACTGGCAAAAGCGTTTCCCGATGCAGCCGTCGACGCCGTCGACGTCTCTGCCGAAGCCCTGCAAGTCGCAGCGATTAATGTCGAACGCCACAAACTGACGGATCGGGTGACATTGATTAAGTCCGATTTCTTTGCGGCGCTGGAAGGTCGAACGTACGACTTGATCGTGAGCAATCCACCCTACGTTGATGCTGCTGATATGAGCGCTCGGCCGCAGGAATTTCGACATGAGCCGGAGTTGGGTCTGGCAGCCGGCGATGACGGTCTGGATTCGGTTAATGTGATCCTGCATCATGCTTCGCGATTCCTGAATGATGGCGGCGTTCTCGTCTGCGAGGTCGGTAACAGCCAGGAAGCGCTCGAAAAACGTTACCCGGGTATTGCATTTGTCTGGCTGGAGTTCGAGCATGGTGGGTCAGGCGTATTTTTGCTGACGAAAGAAGCATTGAAGGAAATTTGAAGTGTCGGGCAACAGTTTCGGGCGCAATTTTGTCGTAACGACCTTTGGCGAGAGTCATGGGCGCGCACTCGGCTGCGTGATAGATGGCTGTCCGCCAGGCATGGCGCTCACTGAGGCAGACATTCAAGCTGATCTTGAACGGCGGCGGCCGGGGCGGTCGCGACATACAACACAGCGCAAAGAGCCAGACGAAGTGCAGATTCTGTCCGGCGTGTTTGAGGGTGTAACCACCGGAACTCCTATTGGCCTGTTGATTGAGAACAAAGATCAGCGTTCGCGTGACTACGGCGATATAAAGGATAAATTCAGGCCTGGTCATGCCGATTACACCTACCAGCAGAAATACGGCATTCGCGATTATCGCGGTGGCGGACGTTCTTCGGCCCGTGAGACGACAATGCGTGTTGCGGCCGGCGCAGTAGCGCGCAAATACCTGCAGGACAAACTCGACGTGGAAATTCGTGGCTATCTCGCCCAACTCGGGCCGATCGAGCTCGATGCCGTTGATTTAGCCGCAGTCGATCAAAATCCTTTTTTCTGCGCAGATCCATCTCGTATCGACGAGCTCGAAGTCTTCATGGATGCGTTGCGGAAAGAGGGAGATTCTATCGGCGCCAAGATCAGCGTGCAGGCGAGTAACCTGCCGCCAGGTCTCGGTGAGCCGGTGTTTGACAAACTTGAAGCGGCAATCGCACACGGGTTGATGAGCATCAATGCTGTCAAAGGCGTAGAACTGGGTGCCGGGTTTGGTGCGGTTACTCAGCGCGGCAGTGAACACCGCGATGAAATCGATGCTAATGGTTTTAACAAGAATGATGCTGGCGGAACACTTGGCGGAATTTCTTCGGGTCAGGACCTGGTTGCCAGTATTGCGTTGAAACCCACATCCAGCATTAGCGTGCCGGGTAAGACTATCGATAAGTCAGGCGCGGAAACCGAAATCGTTACAAAGGGTCGTCATGACCCTTGCGTCGGACTGCGAGCAACTCCAATCGCCGAAGCGATGGTTGCGCTTGTTCTAATGGATCACTATCTGCGCCATCGCGCGCAGAATGCCGACGTCAAGTCGACAACCCCTGTCTTGTAGGAGCGGCCTTAGCTGCGATTTGCCAAAGGAAATTAGAGAATAGTGTCAGAAAAGATTGATATTGCCGTCGTTGGCGCGACCGGCGTCGTTGGCGAAGCCATGCTGGAAATACTTGCACAACGCAAATTTCCTGTTGGCAATGTCTTTGCGCTAGCCAGCGAGCGTTCAGTTGGAAACAAGGTGAGCTTCGGCAATCGCGAGCTGGTCGTCGAAAATCTTGCTGATTTTGATTTTTCAAAAGCGCAAATCGGACTATTTTCTGCCGGTGCTGGGGTGTCTGCCGATTTCGCACCAATTGCAGCAGCAGCAGGCTGTGTCGTCGTCGACAATACATCGCAGTTCCGCTACGACGACGACATTCCGTTGGTCGTGCCGGAAGTGAACGCGGCGAGCATCGCCGACCACAAAGTTCGCGGCATCATCGCAAATCCCAATTGCTCCACAATTCAGCTCGTCGTTGCGCTAAAACCGTTGTACGACGCCGTCGGTATCGAGCGCATTAACGTCGCGACTTACCAATCGGTTTCGGGTGCCGGCCGCAGCGCCGTTGAAGAGTTGGTGAGACAGACTGCGACCTTGCTTAACGGTCGTCCGCTGGAAATCGATGAAGGTGCGAAGCAGATTGCATTCAATGCGGTGCCACATATCGATGCGTTTCAGGACAACCGTTATACGAAGGAAGAAATGAAATTGGTGTGGGAGACCAGGAAAATCCTGGGCGACGACTCAATTCTTGTAAACCCCACTGCTGTGCGCATTCCCGTCTTCTACGGACATTCAGAGGCGGTTCACATCGAAACCAAAGACAAGATTTCAGCCGAAAAAGCCTGCGAATTGCTGTCGTCTGCAGCTGGTATCACGCTGCTGGACGGGGTCGAAACAGGCGAATATCCGACGGCGGTGACCGAAAGCTCCGGCAATGACGCTGTATTTGTAGGGCGAGTGCGTGAGGATATTTCCCACCCGCGCGGATTAAACCTCTGGGTAGTGTCCGATAACATACGTAAGGGCGCCGCTCTAAATAGCGTCCAAATTGCTGAAATATTGGCGAAAAACTATTTATAAGATATAGTTCACGACCATATGTTAAACCGATTTGCCGGCTAATCTGGTGGCTTCGCACCGGCGTCACAACGGGCTCTTGGGGAGCTGGAGAATAAACACTATGTCGCGACGACTTTCTCGTATCTCGCTGGCGCTCGTATTTTTGCTGGCGGGTGAGGCGTGGGCCCTGGGCTTGGGCGAGATCAAGCTGCATTCTGCATTGAATGAGCCCTTGCACGCTGAAATCGAACTGTTATCTGCGACACCTGAGGAGCTCGCTGGTCTTGAAGTTTCCATGGCTTCTGGCGAAACGTTCACACGCTATGGACTTGACCGACCCGCAGTTCTCTCGACAATCCAGTTTCGCGTTAATAGAAGCGGCCAAGCCACAGGCAATGTCGTTGAAATCAGGTCCGCCGGTCCGATTACAGAGCCTTTTGTAACGTTTCTTGTTGAAGCAAGTTGGGCGCGAGGCCGCCTGCTTCGCGAATACACAGTCCTGCTGGATCCACCGACATTCACGCCACCTGCGGCGGCACAGCAGATGCCAGCGGTAACAGCACCGACCCGCAGCCAGCCCGCAGACAGCGCACGCATCGAACGGCCGGCGCCTAGCCAACCAGTACCGGAAGAAAAAGCGCCGGTTCGAACCAGCCCGCCAGTGACATCGCGGCCTGCCGCTTCGCAGCCGCCACCGCGTCCGTCGACCGATGCTGATCGTCCATTCGACAGTTCGCCGGGCGGCGAAATTACCGTCTTGAAAGGCGAGACGCTGTGGGGAATTACGACGCGCGTACGTGATGACGGCCGTCTAACCATGAATCAAACAATGCTGGCGATTTTTGAGGCCAATCCTCAGGCATTTGCCGGCAACGTCAACGTCTTGCTGGAAGGCGCGACTCTGAGAATTCCGAGTGCCGATAATGTCTATCAGATAGGGAAACAGACGGCATTTGACGAAATGCAGCGGCAACATGCCGAATGGCAACCCGGCTACGAATATGTCGAGGGAACAGCGGCAGATGGCACAGCAGACCCGGTTGACGATTACACGGCTATTGCCGAGGAACCGGTGGATGCCTACGTCGATGAGTCAGTGGACGACGCCGTTACACAGAATGATCTGACACTGGTCCCACCGGATGAGGATTACCTGGGCGACTCGGGCACGTCTTACGACGATGTCATTGCTGAAGATCCAACTGGACGCGAAGCAGAGATTGAACAGCGAATAGCTGAGCTCGAGGCTGCAGACGTTCCAGTACAACAATCTCTTATTGAGATTCGTGACAACGAATTGGCGGCGCTACGTGAAGAGCTTGCGCGCATACGAGGCGAGGTTTACGAACCTGGCCTTGATGATCCGTTTGCGACTGACGACGCAACCGACGACGCTGTCGCCGACGCAGTCACAGAGCCCGTAGATGATGTCGTAGACGAGACACCGGCCGAGGCCGAGCCGACAGCGCGACCGACGCGCCGCGCTGAACCGACGCTGATGGAAAAAGTTACCGGCGCTCTGAGCAACATGTGGCTCTGGGTAATTGTTGCCGTAGTTGTGATCGTGGGTGGCTTGTTGTTCTGGTTCATGCGTCGCGGCGGCGATGATGATGGCGATGTCACCGACTGGCGGTCTCTCGATTCCAGTGATGGCGCCACAGATTTGTCTGCCACCGAAAGCATGCAGGCACCACGACACGACGAATCAATCGTAGTGGTGGAGCAGGAGTCGGCGCTGCCTGACCTGGACGAAACTGTCGAAGCGGAAAGCCCGGCATTTGCTGCTGAATTTGAAGATGATTCGGGCACCGACGGCGATGTTGGCGATGCGGGTAGTGCACCGGCTGAACCAGAGTCGATTCCATTCGAACAACCGGCTGCTGCGGAAGAAACAGGGCGATTCGATTCGCTTGAAGACACGTTCAGCAGTGAAACAGCGATAAATCTCGATCAGTCGGACCCGATGGCCGAGGCTGACTTTCACATGGCCTACGGTCTTTACGATCAGGCTGCGGATTTGGTCAATGCGGCGGTGGCTAATGAACCGGAACGCCAGGATCTGTTGTCGAAGCTTTGCGAAATTTACTTTGTCTGGGGTAATCGCGACGCATTTATCGATGCTGCGAGTCGACTGAAAGCTGCAGTTGGCGATGTCGAAGATCCTGAATGGGACAAAATCGTAATCATGGGGCAGCAAATTGCTGCGGATGACGAAATGTTTGCAGGAGCCGGCGTGGCGGCAGCGACCAAGGCCGTTGACCTGTCGTTTGACGCAGATGACGATGGCACGGGCGCGCTCGACATGGAATTCGGCGACGATGCTGGGGACGCAAGCGACGTGCTTGACCTGAGCGGCGGCGAAAGCGTCGACGAAGACAGTGGCGACGATCTCGA
>JBPCXZ010000158.1:0-3498 GCA_051008055.1 Woeseiaceae bacterium | reverse complement strand
AGCCGACGAATCACCTCGACATGGAATCGATCGAAGCCCTGAATCTCGCGCTTGAAAACTACCCCGGCACACTGATCTTTGTCAGCCACGACCGGGATTTTGTGTCATCGCTGGCAACACGCATCATTGAAATGACGCCCGAGACGATTATCGACTATTCAGGTACCTACGATGAGTACCTGCGTTCGCAGGGACTCATTGAGAGCACGCGCGCTGCATAATTGACAACGCCTGATTGAGGTAGCCAGAGCCGAACAGGTTCAGGTGATTAAGGACGTGGTAGAGCTTGTACAGCTCGAGACGCTCCGCGCTGCCGGCCGCCAGCGGCCAGGTGCGTTCGTATTCACTGTAAAACGCGCCACCAAAACCACCGAACAACTGGGTCATCGCGATATCGGTCTCACGGTCGCCATAGTAGACGGCCGGGTCGAAGATCACCGGCACGCCATCGGCCACACCCCAGTTACCGGCCCAGAGATCACCGTGCAGCAATGACGGTGCCGGGTCATAGCCCTCGAATAGATCCGCAAGCCGTTCTGCAAGACGCTTGCCCAGGTCCTGTAACTCGCCCGTGTAACCGTTGCGAGCAGCCAGATCGAGTTGAAACTTCAGGCGATGTTCGCGAAAGAACGCGACCCAATCATCGGTCTGCGGGTTGTGTTGTGGCGTCGGCCCGATAGTGTTGTCGCGGTGCCAGCCGTGCAGGTCTGCCGTGTGTTTGTGTAATGCGGCGAGTTGTTCGCCGAGAGTAGCCGCATCGCGTTCCCTGCCCCGCGCAAGCTCGAAGCGCTCCATCTCGATGTAGGCGCCGTCTGAGTCAGTGCCGACGTCGTAGACTTCGGGCACGCGAACAGCATCGGCATTCTTCAACTCAACTAGACCTTCAGCTTCTGCCTCGAACATTTCGAGAGCAGATTGCGGGCCCTGCTTTCTGAAGTGGGATAGCGGCATGAGACGGAGAATTAGAGTTTCTTCTACACCCCAAGCTTCTCTTTGAGATCCGCCACCTCTCGCTCAAGCCTCTCAACCCGCTCTGTAAGCTCAGCAACGCCACCCGGTTTCGGAGACGCTGCCGGACGCGCTGCTTCGGCCGCAGCCGCATGCGCTTCGATATCAATCGGGCCGCTGAACAGGTGCATGTATTCCGAGTCTTTGCGCCCTGACGTGCGTGGCAGCTTGACGACGAGTGGATTCACCTCTCGCTCGATCAGCCCGTTCAATGCGGCCACGACTTCCGAGTTGTCTTCGAACGTGTGTAAGCGGCCAGTGCGTGCTCGTAACTCGCCAGGCGTCTGTGCGCCGCGAAGTAACAATAGGCAAATGATCGCGACCTCTGCGGCGTCCAACTGCAGGTCGCTGTAGCGCGTGCTGCAGAATCGTTGCGAGTACTTGTCGGTTCTGCTCTTGAAGTTCTCCTGGGTCATGACGAGGTGCCTGTCTTCGAGCACGCGCAGCGTGTGTTGCACCTCGCCTTGCTGCAAGGCCATCACCGGATCGCGTGACGACTTCTGATTGCAGGCGTTGGTCAATGCGTTCAACGTCATTGGGTATTGGTCCGGTGTGACGATCGACTTTTCGATTAAGCAGCCGATCACGCGAGCTTCATGGTCGTCGAGTATTTCCAGCACGTCTTATCCTTTTGGGTGGGCTTTGATTGTAACGCTTGATGGTATGCCGTGAGCCGTAAGAGGATCAGGCATTTCTTTTAATCGCGAGCCGGGTAAATATCGGGCCGACGAGTTCGAAAAATACGGTCGAAGCGATCACTATCGACAACAGTATCTGGCGGTACTCTGGAAACTCACTCGCAGCCACCAGTGCCATGCCAATCGCCACTCCCGCCTGCGGCAACAGCGCAACGCCCAACCATTTTTTCGTTGCCGGATCGGCGCGGCTGATTTCGCCGCCGATGCGGGCACCCACTATCTTGCCGACTATGCGGCACAGGATATAGACGACCCCAATTGTGCCCAGGTCAAGCAACGCACCTATTTCCAGTGACGCGCCTGCCAGCACGAAGAAGATCACCATCAGCGGTGTCTCGATTCCCTCGATCGCGTGGAACGGATACTCATGGTGTTTTGCCAGGTTCGCGATGACAGCGCCCATCACCATCGCAGCGATCAGGTAGGAGACACCAGCCCACATCGCCAGCCCGCCACAAAGCAGCACCAGTCCAAGAGCCTCGGTCACTATCGGCTGACTCTTTCTTACACGGCCAGTGAGGTAAGCGGCCGGAAGTCCCAATGCAATCCCAAGCAACATCGCGCCGCCGATCTGTTTGGCGGCAACCAGCAAGAACAATGTGTCGCCACCGTCGCCATTCAGTGATTTTACGAGCGACACACCAATGGCGAAAACAATCAGGGCCAGCACGTCGTCGAACGCGACGATAGCCAGTAACAATTTTATAAATTTGCTGTGACTGCCGGACTCATCGACGACATCGAGTATCGCCGCCGGCGCAGTTGCGGCTGCGATGCAGCCAAGAATGACTGCTACCTGAGTGCTTACACCAAGGCCGATCAGGCCCAGGCATACAGCCACTGTCGTTAGTAGCGCGGCGGCCGTGGCGATCAATAAAACGTCAGCACCCGATTCCCGCAGGGATTCGGTGGTTAGCTTGCCACCAAGCAGGAACCCGACCATCACCAGGGTCATATCGGCAATCAGGTCGAAACGCTCCGAGAACACGACGGGTACAACGTTCAGACCACTTGGGCCTATCAGGATGCCGAACACCAGCAGCAGCGTAACTCGCGGCAAAAACGTGCGTCGGGCGATGGTTGAGGTGAGCAAGCCCAGTAGCAGAATGCCGCCGATGGTTAGTAAGAACTGCGCGGACGATTCCATAGCGGCGTCATGCATTCTTCACAAATCCCAACTGGTGCGCCCCAGGGCTGCAAGTTAGCCGATACTCTACTTTCTTGCCCGCCACCGGGCAGCGGAACGCTAACAGGAATGCCTGCAACTGCAGGTCGACGCCGTCTTCTTCACCGCTGCCGTAAAGGCGATCACCAACAACCGGGTAGCCAAGGTCGGCCAGGTGTCTTCGAATCTGGTGTTTGCGACCGGTCTCGATGCGCACTTCCAATAACGACCGTTCGCCATCATCGCTAACCTCGAGCAACGTCACTTCGCTAACGGCGGGTTTGTCATCGATCGGCATAACAATACGCAGCGGACTCTCTTCGTTTTCGAACTTGCCGTTAACAAGTGCCAGGTAGCGCTTCTCAACCTTGCGTGACTGAAACACCTTCGACAGTTCCGCGGCCATGTTCTTTGTATGAGCAACGAGAATAAGACCATTCGCCGCCCGGTCGAGCCGATGCACAGTAAAGGCCGACCGCTCGGGTTGCAGGTTTCGTTCGGCCCAACGGGTGACCGTGCAATGATCGCCCCACTTCGAACCCTGCGAGCGCAGGCCGTAGGGTTTGTTCCAGACCGAATACTCGCCCACATCAGCAATCAACTCTGGCGCCGGCGGCTCCTCGCCAA
>JBPCXZ010000157.1:0-11367 GCA_051008055.1 Woeseiaceae bacterium | reverse complement strand
TGTACTGCAAAAGAGCTCGGAAAAGCTCGATGACTTGCAGGCGGCTCGTTAAGAGTTGCCGGACGATATTTAGGGAGTAACACGTGGATTTACCGTTTTACAGAGAGTACGACCTGCCTTGGACTTCTGAGTCGAATCAGGAGCGCAAGTTTCAGCGCTTGCTCGGAGCGATATTTATCACCGTGGCATTGTTGAGCTTGGTATGGCCGTTTATCCCTACGCCTGAGCCAGATCCGTACGAAATTATTGAGATTCCGCCGCGCATCGCGCAGTTGTTGCTCGAAGAAAAACCACTACCGCCGCCACCGCCGCCAGAGCCGGAACCTGAGGAAGAAGAACCAGAGCCTGAGCCTGACGAGGAGCCGGAGCAAGTTGTCGAAGAAGTCGAGCCAGAGCCGGAAATAATCCCTGAGCCCGAGCCCGAGCCTGAGATAAACCAGGAAGAGGTTGCGTTAGAGCAGGCACAGGCAGCGATGATGCCGTTTGCAGAAGATCTGGCAGACCTGGTTGACCAGGACCTTCTGGATACGGTGGATGATCGCGAGCTCACGGCATCTGTCGGTGAAGGTGAGCGCAACGAACGCTCCATGATTACATCGAAGGCCGGTACCTCATCAGGTGGTATTAATACCGCGAGCCTGAGTCGCAACACGGGTGGCACCGGCATTGCTGGCCGCAGTACTACGCAAGTTGAAAGTCCGGTAGCTGGGCTTAGTGATTCAGCGGGTGGTGCACGCCGCACAGGAACAAGTAACAGGGCTTCGCGGTCACGAGAAGAAATTGAGCTGGTGTTTGACAAGAACAAGGGCGCAATTTTTGCTCTGTACAATCGTGCATTGCGGGTAGATCCATCACTTGAAGGCAAGCTGGTCCTGCGGCTGACAATTGCGCCAGACGGTTCGGTAACATTCTGTGAGGTTGTCTCCAGTGAACTCGGTGACCCGGAGCTCGAGAGCAAGCTGGTCGCGCGAGTCAAGTTATTCCGCTTTGCAGCGAGAGACGACGTCGAACCAATTACAATGACCAAGCCGATCGATTTCTTCCCGGCCTAACCTGGTCAGCGGCAAACCTCATAGCGCTTTTCCTTGAGCTTGCGTAGGCGTTCCTCATAGCGAATGCCTTGAGCGGCGCTGTACCCGTTGCGCATCCTGGCTTCAATTTGGCGAATCTGTTTCTTCACAGCGGTGCAGGCGTCGCGGTCTGTTGGTTCGGCTGTCGCAGTCGATAACAATATCGCTACCGCAAGCAATAACATCATGAATATTCTATGCACATAGAGCCCTCTGGTCAGGCACCGTTATACTGTGTGCAGACACAGCCTTACCGGCGAGATAATTGCGCCAGAAAACCAGATTTGGAGACCACCGCGTGACTGACAGCATCAGAGCCCTACTGCTAACTTCTTGTATTCTCTTCGCCCCAATTTTGCAGGCTGAATCAGAAGTCGACGAACTCATTGAGCAGACCGGCATTGTGGCCGGTGACACGGCGATGCGGGACTTTGACGGTTGGCAACCACCCAAGAAAATTCTGATCTATGGCGGTTGGAACATCGATTCGGACCTCGCGGACGATGCAGGATCAGTGGCGATAGTGCGCGCGGCTAACCAGGAAGAAGCCATGCTGCACGCTGCCGAAGCGGACGCGATTATTGGCAGCTGCATGAGCGATCTTGTCGCCGCCGCGCCACGCGTAAGCTGGGTACAGATTTCAGGGGCTGGCGCGGAACGCTGCATGCAATCTGAAAAGATTGTGGCTGGCGAAGTCGTCCTGACGAACATGCAGAAAATGTCATCGCCGATGATCGGCGAGCACGCAATTGCAATGGTGCTGGCACTGGCTCGAAGCCTGCCGGTATATATCGGCCATATGCCGACTGGTGACTGGCAGGGCTGGGGCAGCGATGTAGGCAGCAAGATGCAGTCTGTGCACGGCAAGACATTATTGGTAGTGGGTCTGGGTGGAATCGGTACTGAAGTCGCGCGGCGCGGTGCGGCACTGGGAATGCATGTGACTGGGACTCGGCGTAGCTCGCGAGAGGGGCCGGACTTTGTTGACTATGTTGGTCTGTCCGATGAGCTGTTCGAGTTGGCTGCAAAAGCCGATTTCATCGTTAATGCGTTGCCTCTGACTAATGAAACTGAAGGACTGTTTGACGCTGAATTTTTTGCGGCGGCGAAGCCTGGTGCGCATTATCTTAGCGTCGGTCGCGGCAAGACCACCGTTACTGATGACCTGCTCAACGCCTTACAGAGCGGTCAGATTGCGGGCGCTGGACTTGATGTAACAGACCCGGAGCCGCTTGGGTCCGATCATCCTTTGTGGCAATTGCCGAACGTCATTATCACGCCGCATACAGCGGGCAGGGGAGCCGACTCTAGTAGGCATCGTGCGCTCTTGCGCGAAAACGTAAGGCGGTTTGTTGCGGGCGATGCACTGCTGAATGTAGTCGATCCGGAAGCTGGCTATTGACGCCCGGCAGGGATGTTTCTGTAGACCTCGCTGACGGATTTCCGCCGGTGGCTTTGGCAAATGCGCACATACTGATCTTGGGCAGCCTGCCCGGAGTTCGCTCCATTCAAGCCATGCAGTATTACGCGCACCCACGCAATGCGTTCTGGCAGATCATGGCCGACCTGGTCGGTGCTGCCGGGGACTACCGGGCGCGCTGCAGTTGTTTGATGCAGCATGGCATCGCTGTCTGGGACGTGCTGGCCAGTTCTGTGCGGCCCGGGAGCCTCGACTCCGATATCGACATGACGACGGCGCGGGTCAACGACTTTCCCGGGTTCTTCGCGAACCATCCTGGGATTGAACGCGTCTGTTTCAACGGCCAGAAAGCAGAGAAGATATTTCGCTCCCGAGTCATGCTGGACGATGCTTGCGACAATTACCGTCTCACCACATTGCCGTCGACCAGCCCGGCCCATGCGAGCATGAGCTACGAGCAAAAACTCAAACTTTGGCGAGACGGACTCGGTATGCGATCTGTAGAATTACCTGTATGACAGGCAACGAGATTTTCGGGCCATTCCTGGCCATGGTGCTGCTAACCGCGATCGTCTGGATGGTGATGTATTGGCGTCGCTTGAACTACATTTTTCGTCATCGAATCGACGCCCAGCAACTAACCATACCGGAGAAAGGCGCCGCGTTGATTCCAGAACCGGTTAACTGGCCCGCTTACAACCTCAAGAACTTGTTCGAGCTGCCAGTATTGTTCTACGCGCTATGTCTGTATCTGTACGTCAGCCAGAGTGTTGATCCGGTATTCGTGTGGAGTGGTTGGGCTTATGTGGGCCTGCGTGCCGTGCATAGTCTGATTCACTGTACCGTCAACATTGTGAAATTGCGCTTCGCAGCCTACCTGCTCAGCTCAGTAGTTCTTTGGGTCATGGCTGGCCGGGCCAGCTGGCAGTTCATTGACGGCATGATTTGATGGCACTTCGCGCTGTCCGGTCTGTCCAAGAATTTATGCAATCGAAAATGCATCACTCCAGAAACAAAATCCGTCTGCGACGGTTTCTACGCGAAAGTGCCAGCCTTGCATTACTACTGCTTGGATTGTTGGCGGTGCGTTCCACTTTGGCCGATCACTACTACGTTCCGTCGGGTTCGATGGAGCCAACGCTGGTGCCGGGCGATCGCGTCGTGGTGGACAAAAGAACCTACGGGCTGCGAGTGCCTTTTACTAATATTCAGTTTCTTGAAGGCGACACCGTCCAACGCGGTGAAGTGGTGATTTTCGATTCACCACGTGATGGAACGCGGCTGATCAAGCGCATCGTTGCGGTAGCCGGAGACTCAGTTGTTGTCAGGAACGGCCGGCTGAGCATTAACGGGCAGGTAATGGCACATGCCGAACAACTGAATGTTGAGGTCTTCGGCGACCGGATGGTCAGCCTCGACCTGAGCGACGGCGGTGGCCCCGATTATTCGGGGGAGATCATGCAGGGTAAGCTACTGGCGGTTGGTGACCATCGCGGCAACAGTCTGGATGGTCGAATATTTGGTGTTGTCGACGAAGAGTCGGTCTATGGTCGCGCTGTCGCCGTCTATTTTCGACGAGACGACGGTTTCATCTGGCAGAAGCTATAAGGCGCTGTCGCCGGATTCGCCGGTTCGAATTCGCCAGACCTGCTCAAGGTCTGTCACGAATATCTTGCCATCACCAACTTTGCCGGTCTTCGCGCTTTCAATAATCGTTTCAACGGTTCTTTCGACCAGGTCATCAGAAACAGCAACCTCAATCTTGGCTTTCGGCAGAAAGTCCACAACATACTCGGCTCCCCGATAGAGCTCAGTATGGCCTCGCTGCCTGCCGAATCCTTTGACCTCACTAACGGTCATGCCCTGTATCCCAACCTCTCCTAGTGCGTTGCGTACGTCGTCAAGACGAAAGGGTTTTACGATGGCGGTGACGAGCTTCATTCCAGATCCTTAGCTGACGTATCCTATAAGCGGCCTATGCTAGCAATACGACCAACCGAAGTGTACAAAGAAATGCTGGATACAATGGCTGATGAAAGTGGCGACGTCGATTCTTAAAGAACCTCAAGGTCTGCGCTGGTATGGCGCCGCGGTGCTGTACGCGATGGGCGCTTATATCATTGGTTTTTATGGCCTTTTTCGTCCAGAGTGGGCTGTGAATATGCTGTCGACCTTACTGCTGGCACACGGCATGGTCATAGCCGCATACCTCATTCACGAATGTGGCCACCAAATGGTGTTTAAACGCAGCAAACACAATGCGCTTCTGGGTCGCATAATGAGTTGGCTGTGCGGCGCTGCCTACGGTACCTACGAAGACATGCGGTACAAGCATTTTCGCCATCATGTCGATAATGACGACGTCGTCTGGTTCGAGTATGAGGAGTACTTCGAAAAGCATAAGCTCGTTCTGAACATTACGCAGATTCTCGAGTGGTTCTACATTCCAGCGCATGATCTGATCATGCACTTCATCATGGTCTTTACGTCATTCATTATTCCGCAGCGACGCGATCAGCGTTTACGCAACGTCGCCGTTATCGTCATTCGTGGTTCTCTGTTTGTTGCGCTGCTGCTCTGGTTCCCGAAGGTGGCAGCACTCTATGTTCTCGCTTATCTGCTGATGATGCATGTCTTGCGGTTTATGGACGCGCTGCAGCACGACTACTCGTACCACGCCACGCTGTTCGAGTATGTGCAGCCACCACACAAAGGTGATGTTGCATGGGAGCAGGAACACACTTTCAGTGTGCCGATATCGATGCGCTACCCGCGATTGAATTGGCTGACTCTGAATTTCGGCTATCACAATGCCCACCACTACGATATGAATGTTCCGTGGTACCGCCTGCCCGACCTGCACAGAGAACTGACCGGAGATGATCCGACACGTGTAATTCCGTTTGCTGCGCAGCTCCGGATTTATCATCGCAATCGTGTCCTGCGAGTTTGCAACCCACAGCCAGAAAACTATCCGCAAGGCGAAGAATATTTACGAACGGCACGCAAGGGCGTCGGCACAATTGGTGGTAACGCGGCGTCATTCCTGACGTCTTTCTGATGGACAAGAAGTCTCTGGAGCTGTGTCGTTCACTGGTGGCGGCCGTCGATCTGGCAGTCGACAACAACGGTTCCTGCCTGATGGCGTTTCATGAGAATCGACCGCCAGACATCTTGCATCACTCGATGAGTACCGCGACCGCAAAGCACTATCTTGATCGTTATCTGGCGGGGCCATATTTGCTCGACCCCCTGTATCAATTGGCGATCAACACGCGAAGCTCCACTGCTTGTAGATTTCGAGATGCGATACCGGACCGGTTTCGTTCCAGTGAGTATTATCGCCAGTACTACGAACGCACACACTTGCGCGACGAAATGGATTTTCTGATCCGCACTGACGACGCTACCCTGGTTCTCGTGGTTGGGCGATTTCACAAACGTTACAGTAAAGCGGAAGTTGCGCGGCTGGACTCGATTGCGGCAATTATTTTCGCAACCATGCAAAACATCTGGAAAAATTGGAACGGAAAATCGCGTCAACATGGTCGGGACAGCAATTTGCACCGACGCTTAACGCGCTGTCTCGCCACCTTTGGTGACTCTCAGCTCACGCGGCGCGAACGACAGATCACACAACTCTTGCTGCGAGGTCATTCCGCCAAGTCGGTTGCTCGCGAGTTGCGCATCGCGCCGGGCACAGTGATGGTACACAAGCGTAATCTGTTCGCGAAGCTTGGGATTACGTCTCAGTACGAATTATTTTCATTATTTATCAAAGAGTTATCTTACTCCTAGCCGCACTGCGAGATCTACCAGCAAATCGGTATTTTGCCTGTTGAGCGGACTCTTCAGAATGGAACGTCCTGCTATTTAGTGGACCGTTTATGTTCGATTTCGATTTTGGCCTTGGCGAAGACATCGATTTGCTTCGCGAATCCGTTGCAGCATTCGCTGCAGATGCAATAACGCCGCGCGCTGGCGACATTGATGCCAACAATGAGTTTCCGCTCGACCTTTGGCCGCAGCTTGGGGCCATGGGGTTGCTCGGTATCACTGTCGAAGAAGAGTACGGTGGATCCAGCCTGGGTTACCTGGCACATGTTGTCGCAATGGAAGAGGTGAGTCGTGCTTCGGCGTCAGTCGGCCTTTCTTACGGTGCGCACTCAAATCTTTGCGTTAATCAGATTCGCCGTTGGGGGAGTGAGCAACAGAAAAAGCGCTTCCTGCCAGAGCTGGTATCCGGCAAGCACCTGGGTGCACTCGCGATGAGCGAAACAGGCGCCGGGTCTGACGTTATGGGCATGCGCACGATAGCGACTCGCGATGGTGATGACTACGTTCTGAATGGCTCGAAAATGTGGATCACCAACGCGCCGCAAGCAGATGTACTGATCGTTTATGCGCTGACTGACGCCGCGAACCGACGCCTGAGCGCGTTTATCGTGGAACGGGACAATGCAGGGCTTTCGACGCCTCAGAAACTCGACAAACTTGGCATGCGTGGTTCTGATACTAGTGAGGTCTTGCTGCAGGACTGTCGCATCTCAGCGGAAAACATGTTGGGATCCGAGGGCAAGGGCGCTGCAATACTGATGAGCGGCCTCGATTACGAACGAGTGGTCCTGGCTGGCGGCCCTCTAGGCATAATGCGCGCGTGCATGGACCTTGTGTTGCCTTATGTGCACGACCGCAAGCAGTTTGGAAAACCTATCGGCGAGTTTCAGCTGATGCAAGGCAAGCTCGCGGATATGTATACGGCGATGAACACTTGTCGCGCTTACGTCTATGCGGTCGCAAGAGCTTGTGATCGTGGGCAAACTACCCGCTTCGACGCAGCAGGATGTATTCTGGTCGCTGCGGAGAAAGCCAGCTGGATGGCGAGTGAAGCGATTCAGACGCTGGGTGGCAATGGCTATATAAATGAATTTCCGGCAGGGCGTTTGTTTCGCGATGCAAAATTGTACGAAATTGGTGCGGGCACAAGTGAGATTCGAAGAATGCTGATTGGACGCGAGTTATTTAATGCCAGTCATTGAGACCAAAATTGATAGTAATTCCGAGGACTTCGCCAACAACAAGGAGGCGAATGAGTCGCTTGCGTCAGCACTGCGTGAACTTTCGGCGCACGTGCAGACCGGTGGTTCGGCACGATCCCGGGAAAAGCACTTGTCGCGCGGGAAACTGCTGCCGCGGGACAGGATTAGCGCGCTGGTCGACGACGATTCTCCGTTCCTGGAGATCGCTCAGTTTGCGGCTCACGAGGTTTATGACGACGAGATACCGTCAGCCGGACTAATAGCTGGTATTGGTCGTATTCACGGCATCGAGTGCATGATCATCGCCAACGATGCCACCGTAAAGGGCGGTACTTATTATCCGCTGACTGTAAAGAAGCACCTGCGGGCACAGGAGATAGCCGAACAGAATCATCTGCCATGTATTTACCTTGTCGACTCGGGCGGCGCATTTCTGCCACGGCAGGACGAAGTGTTTCCGGATCGCGATCACTTCGGCCGAATTTTTTACAACCAGGCGCAAATGTCGGCCAAGGGCATTCCGCAACTCGCGGCGGTTCTGGGCTCCTGCACAGCCGGCGGTGCCTATGTCCCAGCGATGTGTGACGAAGCTATCATCGTTCGCAATCAGGGAACGATCTTTCTGGGTGGCCCACCATTGGTCAAGGCAGCGACCGGTGAAGTTGTCGATGCGGAGACGTTAGGCGGAGGCGCCGTGCATTCACGCATTTCCGGAGTCACGGATCATCTTGCCGACAGTGATACGCATGCACTCGAGATCGCTCGAGAGATCGTCGCCAATTTCAACATCAAGAAGAGCGATTCGCTGAAGCTGCGCGAGCCGACCGAACCCGCGTATCCTGCCGAAGAATTGTATGGCGTCGTCTCTCGTGAGTATCGTTTTCCGTACGACGTGCGCGAAGTTATCGCTCGCATTGTCGACGGGTCGGAATTTCAGGAATTCAAGAAGCTGTATGGGTCGACGTTAGTTTGCGGCTATGCGCATATCGACGGCTGTCCGGTAGGCATTGTTGCGAATAACGGCATCCTGTTCATGGAGTCTGCGCAGAAAGGGGCGCATTTCGTTCAGTTATGCAATCGGCGTGGAATTCCGCTGATTTTTCTGCAAAACATTACCGGCTTTATGGTGGGGAAGAGGGTTGAACACGCAGGGATTGCCAAAGACGGTGCCAAGATGGTGAACGCGGTAGCGACGGCGACAGTGCCGAAGTTTACCGTCGTCATCGGTGGTTCTTTCGGCGCTGGTAATTATGCAATGTGCGGTCGTGCCTATAACCCCAGGATGATGTGGATGTGGCCGAACGCACGCATTTCCGTAATGGGCGGCGAGCAGGCTTCGCTGGTTCTGTCGACCGTGAAGAAGGACGGGATGACGGCTCGCGGTGAAGAATGGGGCGAGGTGGAACAGTCGGAGTTCGAGGCGGAAATTCGCGCTCAATATGAGTCACAGGGCAGCCCGTATTACGCCAGTGCCCGACTGTGGGATGACGGCGTAATCGACCCGGTGGATACTCGGCAGGTCCTGTCGTTAGGCCTTTCGGCCGCCATGAACCGCCCCAGGGATGCGGAAACGCCATTCGGAATCTTTCGTATGTAGTCGACCTGTCGTCGCGCTGCTGTATCATGTTGCCCTAGTCCTGGGGCAATCAAATCATGGAATTACTGACACGCAAGGTTTTCTCTTTGCGCGCTGGGCCTCGGTTTGGGGCCGCCACCGGCATGTTTTATTGATATTGAAAAGGCTGGATGCAGTTGAACTACGAAGAGTTAATGGCCACCGAGCAGCTGGATATCGAACGCGAATACGGCGATCTCGAGACGATGTTGTACGCGCAGAGCATCGGCTTCGGCCGCGACGCCGTTGACCGCAAGGAACTGTCGTACGTGTATGAGCAGGGTAAACCGTTGCAGACTGTGCCGACCATGGCGAGCGCTATTGTGCCCGACATGTTTCCGCCAAACCTGGGCTGGGACTATGGCCAGGTTTTGCATGTAGAGCAGCGGCTGCAACTTTATCGACCGATGCCCTCGGCCGCCGATTTGCGACTTAACAAGAGAGTCGTCGACGTGTTTGATCGTGGCGCGTCGCGTGGTTCTATGTTTCTGTTCGAGGTCGAAGGCAGGCTGGCTAAGGATGACACTGTCATTTTTACCGCAGGCGCGACAGTTATGGCGCGCGGCGACAGCGGCTTTGGGGCTCCAACAGGAAGCGGCCCGAAACCGCACCGTGTCCCGCGCCGGGACCCCGATCTCAGTTGCGATACCGACACCCGCGCGGATCAGGCGCTGCTGTTTCGACTAAACGGCGACAGAAATCCATTGCACGCCGACCCGGATGCTGCGCTAGCCGCAGGCTTCGATATTCCAATATTGCATGGGCTTTGCACCTACGGCATCGCCTGCCGCGCCGTTCTGCAAACGATCTGTGATTTCGACCACACCCTTATCGAAGGTTTCGATGCGCGCTTTTCAATGCCAGTTCTGCCCGGGGATGTCATTACTACTGACATGTGGCAGGACGGTAATGTCGTGTCGTTTCAATGTTCGGTCAAAGAACGAGATTGCGTGGTCTTGCGCAACGGCAAGTGCACATTGAAAGTCTGATAGCTGCGACCCCGAGGAGTTAAATCAATGAGCAGCGCGGTAAGAGTAAGCAAGGAAGGGCCTGTAGCGACCGTTACACTGAATCGGCCTGGCAAGCATAACGCCGTAAATCTCGAGATGTTTGCCTCGCTTGTCGATGCTGGTAGCGAACTCTCTGCGGATCCGTCGGTCCGGGCGATTGTTCTGAACGGCGATGGCGAAAGCTTTTGCGCTGGTATCGACCTAAGTGTGCTGCAAGCCGAAGGACTTTCACAGCTGGCATCGAAAATGGAGCCCGAGAAGGACTCTCCGGCCAACTTCTTTCAACGCGCCGCCTATATATGGCGCGAGGTGCCGCAACCCGTCATCTGTGCGTTGCACGGAGTAACGTTCGGGGCAGGCTTCCAAATTGCTATGGGCGCAGACCTCCGCTACGCAAGCCCTGACTGCCGTTTGTCTGTCATGGAGATCAAGTGGGGCATCATTCCGGACATGGCGATATCCAGGACGCTGGCCGGAATACTGCCGGTCGACAGACTCAAAGAACTGGCTTGGACCGGCAGAGTTGTAGATGCCGCCGAGGCGCTGCAGCTGGGACTTGTAACGGCGGTCGTTGACGATCCACAAGCGGTAGCCATGGAACAGGCGACCGCCATTGCCGGTCGGTCTCCAGGGGCGATACGCGCTATTAAGCGACTTTTTGAAGAATCACCGGCCATGACGGCAGCGGATGCCTTGCAGCTGGAGGCGCGGCTGCAAAAGGCGCTTCTGGGCGGCCCAAATCAAGTCGAAGCGGTGGCGGCTAATTTGGAGAAAAGAGCGCCTAATTTCGCCGATTAGCGCGGAATTGGTAAAAGTTTTTGGAACTGATCTGAACCAATTCAAGTCCAATAAAACAGTCTATCGGATTTGCTCCAAAGTATGACGATTTGTGCTAAAAAGGCTCTGCGATGAAAGCGCAGCCCCGACATTTATATCAGCTGCTTATAGCGACGATGTTCATGATGGCGTCGGTCGGCTACGCGCTTGCGGATGACTTTCCGGGCTCCAAGCCTGATCGCAGGATCATCAAAACCCAGCAAAAAGTAGATAGCCTGTTTGAGAAGGGCGACTACGACCGGGCTTATTTCATTTATCGGCAAGAACTGGCGCCGCTGGGTGACAAGTACGCCCAGTACATGGTCGGCTATATGACAATTGTCGGGAAAGGGACTGCGCAGGACTTCATCGCGGGGTCGGCATGGTACCGGTTGGC
>JBPCXZ010000156.1:0-5790 GCA_051008055.1 Woeseiaceae bacterium | reverse complement strand
AACCAAGCTCCCGCGCGGACCCACGGCCTTACCGATTGGCCAGACCAGGGCGGTCGACGAAAAGGATATCCTTTAAATTCTGAATCAGTCATAAGGAAATTGCGAACGTCCGCTTTGGGTCAAAAGCAGCCGCTCACCAAAGGGATGATTCTAGCATCTGAACGGCTGGTTTCAGGGGTAAAGCGGCCGTTCGAATTACTCACTCATCTGCCAAGTTTGCGAGTAAATTACAATATGCAGCTTGCTTAAAATCTTGTTCTAGAACTACAGATTATAGTTTAAGTAATAGCGGTATCTATTTGATTAACAAATGAAAAGGGTGAAACTCTTGCTTCGCCCTTGTATACATTATCCGCATTAGCCTGAGCCCTCAGTCTTCCACCCAGGAGCCGTCGGGATTTTGCCAGGAGCCAAGAGAGCCGCCCGGACTGGGGTGCTTGCAGTAGCCCATAAGGCGCTGGATCGTCGTGGAATGGGTTTCCGCAACTTCGCGCGGCACATTTAAATATTGGTTTTCTTCCTGACGCAACCAACCGAGCGTATAGACATTGATCAACCCGGCACGCGGCCCCTGACTGCGATTGGCGCCGCCGCCATGTAGCGTGGAGCCCATGTACAACAACACCGAACCTCGGGGCATGACGGCCTGCTCTACTGTGCCAACGCCCTCGATCGCGCTGTAGCCGGCATGTACCGGGTCTTTGTGACTTCCCAACACGACACGAGTGGCGCCGTTTTCGGCGGTGAAGTCATTCAGCGACCACATGGCGCTGATCTGCAATTGGGCGCTGCCCAAACGCAGGGGGTACACACTGTCGTCGGTGTGCAGCACCTGGTCGTCCTCGCCGGGCAAGATCTCGATGCCCGACAAACTGCTGATCTGGTAGTTTTCGCAGTTGCGCAGCAGCACCGCATCGGCTGCAGCCAGCACTCGAGGATGCTCGACCAGGTCCGCGGCCGCACGCGAAATGCCGAGGATACCGGCGATGCGCAGGGTCTTGTAGCCAGCGAAATCATCTTCTTCCCAGCGTCCCATTTCATCAAAGGGCGCCCGAAAATCTGCGTTCACAGCATCTATGATCTCCGCCGGTGCCTCATTAAGAACCACGCAGGCGCCGTCGCGCTCGAGGGCGGCAACAACTTCCTTGTCTGTAGCGTCGGATTGGAAATATTCTAGCGGCATGCCGGCAAAAACCAGTTAACGGTCCGGTGACTAGTTTAGTACGCAGGCGAGATCACGTACAGATCCCTAAATTACATAGTGTGGTTTGCAGAGGTCCTGTTCTCCAAGAAACCTTGCGAGCCACTCTATTCGACACTGCGCAAGAATTTGTGATTCTCGCCGGTCGAAAAGCGAAGAGCATCATTGTCAACCGGGATATTGATAGCAGGCTCGTAGAACCAGGTTGTTTTTGTTGCAACATCCTCGAGCTCTTGCTCTTCGTAGACTCTGCGAATTAGAAAACTTTCCTTGTCTATCCACACCGTTGCCGGCTGCCCAGTGTTCGGCCAGCGAAAACCCTGCACCTGGAAACAGTCGAAGCTGTCTATCTGCGCGTCCTCGAGACGTACAGCGCTGGTAAGCCTGACGATGTCTCCACCAAGTTTCGTGCCTGGGAAAAGCAGTCCAGGGATCATTCCTGACGAGTCGCGGGAAATACCGGCCGCCGCATCAAGGGCTTCCTGGATCGAACTAATGTCATTCTTAAACGCCGGATTCGCGCTAAACCACGTCTCAACCCCGTTCTGGTTGTGCCCGACTATGAAGCCCACTTCAATGGACCCGAAATCGTTCATGATCGACTCGAAACGAAAGTCCACGGGCGCGACATAGGCCGTTTTGAAACGCGTCTTTCCAATCCTCTCGTCCGACTGCATCGTATAGACAGTTCGCACTATGCCTTTATCGACGTAGGAGTTGCTGGTCCTGTAGACGTGCGCTGTTCTCTCGAGAATATACTGGGCATCAAACGTTTGTTCATCGGCCAGCACCGGACCACGCCACCCTTTGGCCGCCGCCTGGATTACCTCAAACGAGAGATCGCTGGTTGCCTCTATTTCCAGCCGCCCTCCTCGCGACAGGCCAGCACAACGGTTTTGTCTGCCGGGAATCGGGCGGCCCGACAATATCGCAAGTCCTCGCTAGCGAAACTTAGCAAGACCGTGCCTTGAACACCGGCCAACGGGCGATCGCCACCTGAATTAGATAACTCAAGGACATTGAAACGTGGATCCGTCGGCAAAATAAATTCGGCTGAATCTGCAGCATCGGCACGTGCCAAATTGCCGCCGATCTGAATCGCTACAAGACCCGTAACCAGCCAGCTTAAGGCATGAGCACTCATTTTTAGTCCATGATTACTTGCTAGTTCGAGCCTAACATTTAAGACAAATAAAAAGCCGACCTATTCGCTTCGCTTTTGTACACATCAAGCGCATATCGCACGCCTCATAACTTGCGCGCTGCACCGTGGATAACCGCTCCGTCCGCAATGTCCAGCGAAGCGTATTCAACATCGCCAAGGACGCGGGCCGAAGGCATGAGTTGGACATGTCCGGTAGCGTAGACATTGCCGTGAACAACACCTTCAATGAACACATCGACAGCCCGAACATCGCCGGCGACTTCTCCGTCTTCCAAAACGCTGATCGCGGTGCCGGAGTCTTCGCTCCCCACTACATCAAGCCCAACATGCCCATGAATGTGAATGCCGCCGGTAAAACTCAAAAACTCACTATCGATGCGAGTTGAGCTTCCGATCAGCGCGGTCACCATTGTCTTTCTTTTCTTCTTTTTTCCTAATATTCCCATGGTTGACTCAACAGAGTTTGCGGCTGTCGCTTTGTGGTTACTAATAGTCTCAATTTATTCTAGCAGTTAGGCGGGGGTTTTCGACGAGCAGTGAACTTCGACATGCCAATCAGAAATTTCTTTGCGGTGGCAAACTCCTGTGTGTTTTTGATCCCTCTAGCCCAAGTAGTATGATCGCCCGAGCGAAATATGAATAATAATCAACAGGCAAAATGACCTACGCGCCATATCAAGATGACCTGAACAAGATCGTCGTTCTAAACCCCAAGGGTGGTTGCGGTAAGACTACGCTGTCGACCAATCTCGCGAGCTATTTTGCTCTTCGCGGCCCAAGACCCACGCTAATTGATTGCGACCCCCAAGGCTACTCTGAACGATGGTTGGAGAGACGGCCGGCGGAGTGCCCTAGCATCAAGGGTATCGCCAGCCAGGAGTTTGTAAGGCACGGCAATCGGATTTGGCCGTTCCGAACGCCAAAGGCTGCAGGGGCAGTCATCATCGATACGCCCGCCGCCCTGAGTCAACGAGACATCTCAGAGTTGACTCGTGACGCTGACTGTATGCTGGTACCTATCCTGCCTTCGACCTTTGATGTCCAGGTTACAACGCAATTTATTGCCAATCTGCTACTCCTCACCGACTTTGACGTACCGCTTGCTGTTATCGCTAATCGGACGCGACAAAACACGAAGAGCCTCGAGATGCTGATGCGAATTTTGGAACGCCTGGAAACGCCAACGATAGCGGTCCTGCGCAACAGCCAGAACTATGTGCACGCCGCCGCTCATGGCTTGGGTATCTACGAAATGCCGCACCACACAGTGCAACAAGACATTGAGCAGATGGACCTGATCATCGACTGGCTCGACCGGCAACTGCTGAAAACGTCCAAACCAGCACCAGTATCACGAGCCAATTTATTGCCAAGACTATTCGCGTCTTGAACTATTGGTCATGCGCCCACAGGCTGAGTCGACAAGCGCTTGAAAGCCATTACCTACTCTGAATATGGACCACCTGAGGTCCTTTGTCTCAAAGAAGTAGATAGGCCCGTACCGAAAGATGACGAAATTCTGATTCGGGTGCGTGCTGTAGAAGCGACAAAATCTGATTGTGAGATGCGCAGCTTTAAGTTTGCAGTTAAGTGGTTCTGGTTACCGCTGCGGCTCGCATTTGGCTTGAGAAAACCAAGGCGGCAAATCCTGGGCGGGTATTTTTCCGGAGAGGTTGTAGAACTGGGGAATGACGTCACCGAATTCTCCGTCGGCGACCAGGTTTTTGGCGCAGCGGGATTAAGATTAGGTGCTTATGGCGAGTTCGTCGCCTTACCGTCAAACTATACAATTGTCGCCAAGCCCAACGCGATGAGCCATACGGATGCCGCGGCAGTGCCGTTGGGCGGGCTCAACGCGCTCCATTTTATGCGACTCGCGAAAATCAAGGACGGCGAAAAGGTTTTGATTAATGGTGCTGGCGGCAGCATTGGAACACATGGGATTCAGATTGCTAAATCAATGGGCGCCGAAGTCACGGCCGTTGACAGCGCCATCAAGGAAGACCTTGTAAGACGCTTGGGTGCCGACCACTTCATTGACTATAGCAAGCAGAACTTCGCAACCATGGGACAAACCTACCACGTCATATTCGACATGGTTGCCAGGAGCGCTTATACGGCCAATATCCGGGCGCTCAACCCAAACGGACGCTACCTAACGGCGAACCCCCGTTTTTCTGTGATGCTACGGTCAATATTCACCAGCCGATTCAGCAACAAAACTGCCAGGATCGCATTTGCGCAGGAATCCAAAGAGGAGCTTTCGGCGCTCAGGCAGATGATCGAGGAAGGCAAAATCAAATCCGTTGTGGACAAAGTTTACTCAATGGAACAGGCCGCTGATGCGCATCATCGGGTTGAGAATGAGCAACGCCTCGGGGCAGTCGTAATTGCCATGCAGGGTTGTCAGTAAACTTCTTTGCACGACTTGGCAGACACGGTTACATTCGGCCTTGTACCAACCTCAACCTTGCACGGATGAAACATGAGCGTATTTGAATACATCGGCGTACTCGTCTCGGTAATCATGGGCCTGGGAATCACCCACTTGGTGACCGGGACGTCGAAACTGATCCAGCATCGCTCGGAAGTTCGGCTCTACCTGCCGCACATGCTGTGGACGCTCAATATTCTCATCTTCATCCTGCTGATTTGGTGGGGAATGTTCAACTGGAGCAATCACGAGACCTGGTACGCCTACGAGTACCTGTTTATTGCGCTGTACTCGATCGTGATGTTTTTCCTCGCGTCATTGCTTTACCCATGGGATATGGCCAGCGATATCGACGTACGTGAGCATTTTTTCGGAAACAGGACGTGGTTTTTCGGCGTTTTGCTCGTCGCATGGGCAATCGACGTTCTTGCGACGTTGGTCAAAGCCGATGTCGGGCTTCGCCCCGTGCCCACGGGTTATTTTGGTTTTATCGGAATACAACTCCTGATAGCAGTTATCGGAATGATTAGTCGCAATCGCATAGTGCATGTGATCCTGCCAGCATTTTTCCTCGTAATAGTGCTGTCGCTTGTACTCTTCTCAGGTCAGAACCAGATTAGCACTTAATACATTTCGCGCGGGCCACAGGAGCTCGGTTTAATGTCGCCCTATGTGCTGCGGACCGATATTGGCAATAGTGCGTGCACCTACCTGCCCCATGGCCATGGCGAGCTCGGCATTCAACATCTCGATCACTTTCTCGACGCCAGGTTGACCGAATGCTGCTAACCCCCAAATGTATGCACGACCAATGGACACCGCTGTCGCTCCCATAGCAAGTGCCTTGAAGATATCGGTGCCGCGTCGAAATCCACTGTCGATAATGATCGGCGCTTGACCGTCTACGGCCTGCACGACCTCCGGCAAACTATCGAGGGCGCCTCGGCCACTGGCTTCTGCGCGACCGCCATGATTCGACACGTAGACAGC
>JBPCXZ010000155.1:0-10576 GCA_051008055.1 Woeseiaceae bacterium | reverse complement strand
ATCGTGGCCGTCAATATCTGGTATCACGTGGGCTCCAAGAACGAGAAGCCGGGTAAGACGGGATTCGCGCACTTGTTTGAGCACCTGATGTTCAATGGCTCGGAAAATTACGACGATGAATTCTTCGGGCCGTTTGATGAGGTTGGTGCAACCGATCAGAACGGCACGACCTGGCTGGATCGAACAAACTATTTTCAGAATGTTCCATCAACCGCCGTGGATATGGCGCTGTGGATGGAATCAGATCGAATGGGACACTTTCTTGGCGCTGTCACTCAAGAGCGCCTTGATGAGCAACGTGGCGTTGTCCAGAACGAAAAGCGGCAGGGACAGAATCAGCCTTATGGCAAAGTTTATGAGCTAATGCAGAAGCAGATGTTTAGCTCGGATCACCCGTATTCATGGACGACAATCGGCTCGATGGATGATTTAAATGCGGCGTCGCTGGAAGATGTACTCGAATGGTTCAAGGAGTACTACGGTCCTAATAACGCTGTGCTAGTGCTTGCGGGCGACATTACGCCTGAAATTGCACGCGAGAAAGCTGAGCTCTATTTCGGCGATATTCCGCCGGGCCCTCCGGTTTCCAAGTTCGATGTTTGGGCACCACAACTTCAGGAAGATCGTCGTGTCAGCATGCAAGATCGCGTACCGCAGGCTAAGTTGTACAAGACCTGGGTGGGCCCGCATTGGTCGTCAGCTGACGCGGACCTGTTAACGCTAGCCGCTGACATTTTATCTTCAGGCAAGACATCGCGGCTCTACCAGCGACTGGTTTATAAGGACCAGATTGCGACCGATGTCGACGCAACGCCAATATTTTTTGAGATTGCTGGCTTCCTCGGCGTTGAAGCGAGGGCGTATCCTGGGGGCGACCTGGCCGCAGTAGAAGCTGCGGTCGATGAGGAGTTGGCCAGGTTCCTCAAGGATGGCCCAACAGAAGAAGAAGTTAAGCGTGTAGTGACTCAACATCGAGCCACTTTGATGCGTGGACTCGAAAAGATCGGTGGTTTTGGCGGCAAAGCTCAGCTGTTGGCTCGCAATGCGACCTACACGGGTGACCCGGCTTTCTACAAGACGTCGCTAAGACGCATGGAGGAGGCCACTCCGGAGGCAATCAGAGATGCCGCCCGACGCTGGCACTCCGCAGGATCATTGACGATTGAAGTGCATCCATTTGCAGATGCTACCGCGAGTGCCGCTGGCGCTGATCGTAGCAGTGGTCCACCAATGCCGGACAGTTTTCCGGAAGTTGGCTTTGATGATTTTGAGCGCGGCTTTCTATCCAATGGCATGGAGGTTTTGGTCGTCAAACGTGACGCGTTGCCTATCGTCGAATTTGACCTGCTGATGGACGCTGGTTACGCCGCTGATGCGTTTGGCAAACTTGGCACGTCAAAGCTCGTAATGAATATGCTGGATGAAGGAACTGCACAGCGCTCGTCACTAGAGATTAGCGATGAGCTTGCAATGCTGGGTGCGGAGCTGACCAGCGGTGCAAATGTGGATCAGTCCAGCGTGTCACTGAACGCTTTGAAGGGCAATCTCGATGCGTCACTGGATGTTTTTGCGGACGTAGTTCTAAACCCAGCTTTCCCCGAGGCGGAACTTACCCGGATAAAGAAAGAAGTCGAAGCGGCTATCCAGGCCGAACAAAATTCGCCATACCAATTGGCGCTGCGCATCGTGCCCGGGCTTATCTATGGTGATGGACACGCCTACAACATGCCGTTGACGGGCTCCGGTACGGCGGATTCTGTGGCGAGCATTGAGCGCGCCGACCTCGTTAATTTTCACGATACCTGGTTCCGACCGAACAACGCGACGATGGTGGTGGTCGGACAGACATCACTTGCGGAGATTCAGCCGAAACTGGAAAAGCTGTTTAGCTCCTGGTCTACAAGTGATGTGCCGCTCAAAAGCTTCGGTGCCGTCAGGGATGTTGACGCCACGACGGTTTACATCGTCGACCGACCGGATGCCGAGCAGAGTATGGTTATTTCAGCAAGCATCGTGCCGCCGAAAAATAATCCCGACGAATTCGCGTTCATGGGAATGAATGGGGTGTTGGGCAGTGCTTTTGCTTCGCGGGTGAATATGAATCTCCGCGAGGATAAATCCTGGGCTTACGGTGCGTTCACATTCGCGTTGAGCGGTGCCGGACCGCGGCCGTTTATTGGCTACGCGCCTGTGCAAACGGACAAGACGGCTCCAGCCATGCAGGAACTTCTAAAAGAGATGACCGATATCAGCAACTCGCGCCCACCCGAAGCGGAAGAGCTTTCCCGTGTCATTAGCGAAAATACTCTGAGCCTGCCCGGAAACTGGGAGACGTCCAGCGATGTTGCAGGCTCGCTCGCACAAATGGTGCGATATGGCTACGACGATGATTATTGGGATCAGTTTGCGAGTCGCATGCGAGGAGTAACGCTTGATGATGTCAAAGCCGCTGCCGATGAGTTTGTGGAGACTGATAACCTTGTTTGGGTGGTTGTTGGAGATCGCGCGAAGATTGAAGATGAGGTTCGTGCGCTGGAGTTTGGCGACGTAAAATTACTGGATGAGAATGGCGTTCCAATCGAGGATTGATGGCGCCAGACGCATCATGTGAGCTGCTGGCGTCGTTTTCGGGCGAGAGTGCGGAGCGTTTTGAGCCATTCTTCCAATTCTCGAACGAAAACCGGATTGTGCAATTCGAGGTGCACGCCGTGGGTACGCACAGTACGACCGCCAGGTATTCAGCGAGCGACCAGGATTGGAAAGAGGTCAACAATATCCTTCGGCTTACGACCGCGGATGGTTATGAGGGCATTTCCGGGGTGGGCTCAAGCGACCATGGGCGATTCAATGATCAGCTATTGTCAGAGCTGAATGATGTTGCCGGCGAGCTGGCCGCTGTCGAGTCGTTGGACCCAGTCGAAATTGGTCGGAGGCTGCAACAATCGTCTCCTGCGCTGAGCGATGCAGTTCGAGCCAGTGTTGATATCGCTCTGTGGGATCTCGCGGCGCGCAAAGCGGATTGTCGTTTGTGCGAGATGTTAGGGGCGGAGCGCAATGAGATTGACGCTTACGCGAGCCTGCCGTTCTATGATTCGCTGGCCGAGCACCTCGATGCCGTTGAAGAGTGCGCCAAGCTTGGCTTTAAGACCTTCAAGTTTCATGCTTGGGGTTCGATCGAAGCAGATATGAAGCTAGTTGAGAGCGTTAAACGCGTCTACGCTGGGTCCGGGTATCGATTCATGCTTGACCTCGAGGGTGCGTATGGTCCAACTGAGGCCCTTCGACTCGGCGAATTGATGGGCGATGATCTGTTCGATTGGCTGGAAGGCCCGCTTGAGGACGAGTGCCTCGACCAGTACGCAGACCTTCGGGACAGGCTTGCAGTTGAGCTGATTCCAGCCGGATACCAGCATTATTCTCGCGAGTTCATACGACAGGGTATAGAGAAGGAGGCCTGGGACGCTGCCAGGTTCGATGTAGTGACCGTTGGGGGTATTTCGACAGCGCTTGATCTTTTGATCATCGCTAATGATGCAGAGCTGCCGGTCGAAATCCAGAGCTGGGGTCATTCGCTTACCCAAGCCGCCAATCTGCATGTGACGCTGGCTAATTCGCGCAGCCGCTTTTTCGAGGCCCCCATGCCGAAAGATGCCTACGAATTCGGCATGGCTAACGGCAATCTGTTAAATCGTGGCAGTGCCGCGGTACAGGATGAATCTGGACTTGGTTTGCGCGTGGACTGGGATAGCCTCGCTGGTGCGGACTACTACGCGTATTCAGCACTTGACCTTTAGGTCGTAGCAGGCAAACCTGTGCCCGTGGAATCCGAACAGGCACGAGGGAATGGTCTCATCTGTAGAAAACTATCTGCAAGATAAGTTTGGCAAGATCCTGGCATGTATTCAGCAGGGCAATCCGTCTGCCGCGGAATCTTTGGCACGTGAAGTCTTGCAGGAGCACCCGAACGATCCGGATATATTGCGAATATCGAGCATAGCTCTGATGCGGCAGGGCAAATACGAAGAGGCGTCGACGCAGCTTTCGACTGCGGTAGCGATCGCGCCGGAGCTTGCTGAGAATCAGGAACAGTTAGGCCTGGTGCTTGCGGCGCTGGGCCGCTTCGACGAGGCAGAAGCGGCGTTGCAGAAGGCGAAAGAACTTGATCCGAAGAGCGCGTCCATCCATACAAAACTAGCGCGCTTGAACCTGATGCAGGGTAAGGAAGAAGATGCGGAGGCTAGCCGTGAACGAGCATTCAAGTTAAAGCCACGTTTGAAGAAACTCCAGGAAGCGACGAAGCATCAGGCAGCGGGCGAACACGACGATGCTCAAAAGCTTGTTAAAGGCGTCCTGCGTGCCCACCCCGATGATATCAACGCACTGAACCTGATGGGTGAAATCTGTCTGGCCTTGAAGCGATACAACGACGCGGAAGCCTTCTTAAGAAAAGCCGTCAAGCTTGCACCGGATTTTGCTGTCGCCTGGGCCGTGCTCGGTGCTGCCCTGAAAGAGCAATCTAAGTTCGAAGAAGCGGTGGATGCCTGTGAACACGCGCTGCAACTGAATCCTGAAAATGCTGAGTGGCATTGCAACAAGGGCAATTACCTGACGGCTTGGGGAAAAGAGGAACATGCGATGCATGCGTTTGATGCCGCCTTGGCCATTAACTCCGAGCACCCCGGCGCATTACTCAGCAAAGGGCATGTGCTCAAAACAATGGGAGAGCAGGAAGAAGCTATTCGCGCATACCGGGCGTCGGCCAAAGCCCGGCCGGAACTTGGGCAGGTCTATTGGAGTCTCGCAAATCTAAAAACTTTTCGGTTTGAGCAGGAGGAGATCGACTTGATGAAGTCACAACTTGCCTCAGGCGAGCTGGAGGTCGAGTCACAGTTTCATTTTAATTATGCGCTTGGGAAGGCATACGAAGATCAGGGTCAATACGAGGAAGCATTCGAATACTACACGCGTGGTGGTGCGTTGAAACGCAAGAGCATCAAGTACGATCCGGTCGAACTTGTCCACCAAACTGACAAGATGATCGAAATATTCACAGAGGATTTCTTCGCTGAACGTGCAGACTTCGGCTACGCAGATTCTGCGCCAATTCTGATTGTTGGACTACCACGTTCAGGGTCAACACTTATCGAACAGATCCTGTCGAGCCACTCTAAAGTCGACGGCACGGCTGAGTTGAATAACCTTCTCCTGCTTGGGTTTCAGACGAGTCTGAATCGATTCGACAGTCTTAAGTATCCGGCGTCGGTCATCAATCTCGACGAGAGAAACATTACCGCGCTTGGCAAAGACTATATCGACGGCACGATGCATCATCGCAAGGGCGCTCCATACTTTACGGACAAGATGCCGAATAACTTCCCACATATCGGCTTTCTGCATCTCATCTTGCCAAATGCCAAAGTCATTGATGCGCGTCGCCATCCACTGGATTCTTGTTTTGGAACGTTCAAGCAGCTGTTCGCTAAAGGGCAGACATTTTCCTATGACCTGTATGACTTGGGTCAATATTACAACTGTTACATTCGTCTGATGGAGCACTGGGACAAGGTTTTGCCAGGCAAAGTCCTGAAGGTTAATTACGAAGACAACGTCGCGGATCTGGAGCCGCAGGCCAGAAGGATGATTGAACATTGCGGTTTGGACTGGGAGGACCAGGTCTTGCGGTTCTATGACAGTGACCGCGCCGTGAAAACGGCGAGCTCGGAGCAGGTAAGGCAGCCTATCTACAGTAAGTCAGTGAACACCTGGAAACGATATGAGTCTCAATTGGCCGACCTGATTGTCATGCTGGCGGACGTACTGGAGAAGCTGCCCGACCATATTGAGCGGCCGCAGATACCTTCTTAGGCGCTAGTTAGATAAACGGCCATTCGGCGATGGCGTGAATCGTATGCCGGATGTCCATCGAAAAATTGATGGCTTTTAGCATTTTCTTTTTCTCGAGATCGTAGAGCGCAATCGTCCCCGGTGACGAGCCAGCAGCAACTAATGATTCCTCGAGAACGCACAAACCGCGGCCAAAACCCGGACGCGCGACGCCGTTTTCTTGCGCTTCTAAATTTTCTAGCTGGGCGGTTGGGTACTTCGGCAATCCCATCGCGCAATCACCGTCGCCGGACCTGGATGCAAAACGCAACATGTCTTGCTGTGTGTCGATAAACACCATTCCGTCTCGCAGGGGTCGCGCATTTTGCGCTCCCTCGGGCAGGGTAGCGCTGACACCCAGGCGTTTGCCGTTATACAACAGCAAGCCGGTGGTATTTCCACCAGAAATATACATACCACCGCTTTCACAGTGGACGGTATTGATATGCAACTTGTTCATCTGCAGCGGACCCTTCCCGCCGTATGGACTATAGGGTTGCAGCTTCAGGTTTTGACCGTCCGTTTGAATCAGAAAGGCGTTTTCGAAAGTTTCCGTTTCCAGGTTGAAAGCGATAATTGAGTCATAAGCCGTTGACGTGATGAACAGGTGCTTCTCGTGCACGCACATGCCATGACAATGCTTAAGGTACCGGTTTCGATACGACTTCAGCAGCTTGAACTCGGGCGAGTAAACCAGTAATTCGTCGCTGGCCGCAACGTAAACGCGGTTGCCATGCACGACGACACCGCGCAGGCCCCGATCGCCACCGTGACCCTGCCAGTCAATATTTGCGTTGGTCCACTTCACCGCCTGGTAAGCGAGCTCTTTGTTCAGGTCGACAATGTAGATCCCGCCGTGGCTCTCGCCCTGGCTGCTGCCCCTGATAACAGAGGTGACAACGACTCTAGCCATTCACGAAAACCGCATTCTGCTGCGCCGCGACATCCGCGGGTATGTAATCAAAAATAAAGCTGATGCGATCTTCTTTGCCAGCATTCAAGACGCTGTGAGTTATCTGATTATTGATTTCATAGACATGACCCATCTCAAAACGGTACGGCTGGCCATCGATCATGAACCGCACCAGATTATTCGTTGTAATGGGGATGTGGATACGATGGCCGAATGCGAACGATTTCAACGTATCAACGTGCGGCGTAATGCTGCCGCCGGCGACCAGATTCGCCGCAACGGCACGAATGATGGTTCCGCCCGGCGTGTAAAATCGATCAATAATCTCATTCATTATCGGATTTGCGACGTCAGCGATGCGGTCCCAGCCTTTTTCCCGAGTAATGGTAACTTCTGGCCAGGTCAGTGAAGCGAACAGCATGACGATGGATTTGGTCTGACGATGAACGTCGTAATCGTCCTGTCGCTGTTCGTCTTCGTCCCAAGCGCTTTCGCCCTGGTTCAAAATAGCCTCACGCAGGGCGGATGCATCGACCTCACCCCAATCTTTGATAGGAGTTCCTATGTCCATTCGATATTTCTTCCTGTTTTGGACGATAAACCGTTGAATTTTACCCGGAAGTGCTTAATTCGGGTGGCCTGATTATGGCTCAGGGGCGTCTCATAATCTAAAGTTTTATCGCCGTTTTATTAGCCTATAGGCTTGAGATTGCAAATAGCTGCGACGAGGGCTAATCTCAAGGCACAGCGTCGAATAGCCCATGCAGGGCTAATTGGTTCTAGCCGTTTAATTCCGGGGGACGAGATCAATGGCCAACACCAGCACCGAGCAAACTCCATTCACAATGACACCCGTCAGTCGCGCCGTTTTGGCCGCTTGCGGAACATCTGTCGCGATGACTGCTGCGCCGCCCGCGCTGGCACAGGAAGTCGCAGCACTTGAAGAAATCGTCGTTACAGCCAGGAAACGTTCCGAGAGCCTGCAGGATGTCCCCATCAGCGTCATGGCGTTCGGCTCCGATCAGATTGCCAAGCAGGGCATCACGTCCCTCGAGGACTACGCACGTCTAATACCGAGCTTAACTTATTCATCCTGGCTACCTGGTAGCTCGATTGTTGTATTCCGCGGCGTTACCGTCACAGCCGATGCTTTCAGTGGCAGCCCGTCTGCCGCGACGTATTTCAACGAAATGCCGATTTCATCGCAAGGCCAGAACGTTGAGGTTGCAATGGTCGACATGGCACGCATCGAGGCCGTGTCGGGTCCACAGCCGACCACCTACGGCGCCAGTGCTCAATCTGGTGTATTGAAATTTGTAACTGCACAGCCCGACCTCGAGTCTTTTAGTGGGTTCGTCGACGTATCTGGAGCGTACATGGAGGAAGGCAACCCCAGTTATGACTTCCAGGCCATGGTTAATATCCCTATGCGCGATAACAGCGCGGCGCTGCGAGTGGTGGGCTTTACCAATAAGGTTGGTGGCTATGTTGACAATATCCAGGGCTCAACCGCAGATACGCATGACTGGGCCCCGGCTTTCGACACAGCAGCTGCGCAGACCGCTTATCCGGGTGGATTCGACGCGCCAAGTAATATCGCGCACGTCACGAAAACCAACCAGGCCGTAGCAAGAGAAAACGTCGGTGATCTTGAGACCGACGGCTTGCGGCTGACACTGGCCTGGGAACTCGGCGAAAACTGGCTGGTTACCGGTATGTATAACTACCAGAGCTCGCATGCTGACGGCATCGGCAGCTGGGAGCCGCAGCACGGCGATCTGAATCAGATTCGATTCAATGACGAGACCCGGGATGATGATTGGTACATCGCATCACTAGTTTTCGAAGGTGATCTCGGTTTTGCTGACTTCACAGCGGCGACTGGCTACATGGATCGCGAGTTCGTTTACGACCTCGATTCTTCCACCTATCTGCATCAATTCCAGGGCGTCGGTGGTGTCTACTACAACTCGTTTGACATTGCCTATTTCCCGGTTGGCTACTACGGCTACGCTTACAGCCTGACCGTGCTGTATCCGGCCTACAATGGCTCAATCACCGGCTGGCTCCCGAACGGCGTAAATTATTCCGGTTACCCGACATATCTAATAACCGAATTGTCCGACGTGACTTCACGGATGTGGAACCGTGGCGATACCCAGCGCTTCACGCAGGAATTGCGCCTGCAGTCCAAACAGAACGACTCTCGCTTCCAATGGATGCTTGGCGGGTTCTACGAGAAGATAGAGGACGAATACACGTTCAGGGGGATTCTTGACAACTTTGGCCAAAGCCTCACGGGTCAAATTCAACAGAACCAGGCCGGCTTTACCATCCGCAGTCCGGGTCAATCATGGTACGGGACGGGTTTGACCATCGACGAACAATGGGCTGTGTTTGGCGAGGTCGGGTTCAATTTTACCGACAATCTAAATCTGACCATCGGTGCGCGATATTTCGAATCTGAGACAGACGACACCAACCAGACTTTGAATACCGACGGCACGACCACCCAGAACTGCCTGGAAGATGATTTCGGCGTCTGTATCACCGATCCGGCGGCTGTTACCCCCGATAACAGGCTGGGTACGTTTGGCGCCAGAAACTTTGGTAAAGATGATGGCGTGTTGCCGCTGGTAAAACTGACCTGGAATATCACTGACGAGGTCTTGACCTACGCAACGATGGCGGAGGGCTTCAGAACTGGCGGCACCAATATTCTGCGCTCCGTTAGTACTGCACCCGACCTTTACGAAGAAGATGTCCTTACAAACCACGAGCTTGGTCTGAAGATGACGTTGCTGGACGGTCGCCTGACCTGGAACACGGCGATTTACCAGATGACCTGGGACGATATCCAACTCGTTGCGGCAGATCCGACGATCTCATTTGGCTGGGGCCAGGTCACGGTCAACGCCGGTGAGGCTGAGATTGAGGGCTTGGAAACGAACTTCGCGTGGGCCGCGACGGACCGACTAACCTTTGATGGATCGCTTTCATTGCATTCGTCTGAAGTAACCGAAGGTGCGACTATTGGTGACGATGTCGTCATCGCGGAAGGTGAAAAATTACCACTGGCGCCGGAAGTGAAGTATTCGCTGGGCGCAGAGTTTGCCTTCATGATCGGCGATTGGGATTCCTTCGCACGAGTTGACTACAGTTATGTCGACGAGCAAACCAACAGTACCCAGGGCTCACAGCTCCTGACCAGCAGCACGCTACTCCGCGGAACGACGACTACGATGCCTGATTACTCGATCGCGAACCTGATTGTTGGGTTCTCCAAGGACGACTGGAACGTCAACATATCCCTGAACAACATTACGGACGAACGGGCTATTACTTACGTTCCGACTCGTTGGGCGGATGGTCGACTGTATTCGGCACGTCCTCGTGAGCTGACCTTTAACTTCCGGAAGAGTTTCTAGTCCAAAGGCACTTCTACAGAAAAAAGATTAAAGGGCCCCAGTTGGGGCCCTTTTTCTATTCAGAATTCAGTTTGCGCGCACGGTAGTAGCCCTGGTAGACATCTCCATTTACGCAAACAACAGACATTGAGCGCCAATTCTCGACAAAGTGATCGGCTTCTTCCTGTCCAAGAAGCTCCACCATTTTTGGGTAGATCTCAGTCTTGATTTGCTCGTATTCGTCCTGTACGCGCTGTCGATACCAGTCTGACTTATCCGTTATCTCGATGTCGACAAAGCCGGCATCTTGCAGAAGGGACTCGTACTCCGAAAATGTCTTCATGTCGTAGGTAATGCGTTCCATCTTGAACCA
>JBPCXZ010000154.1:0-16563 GCA_051008055.1 Woeseiaceae bacterium | reverse complement strand
GCCGATCGACGACGCCACATTCGCGCATCAGATTGCCAAAGCAGAGCATGCCAAGCAGCGGTGCAGCAGACGGTAACAACAACGCAACCAGCAGCAGCAAGACCAGCGGAAATACGATGCGCTCGGCCTTCGATACTTCTCGCAGCTGCACCATTTCGATCTTGCGCTCTGCCTCTGAGGTCAGTGCTTTCATGATCGGCGGCTGGATCAGTGGCACCAGCGCCATGTACGAATACGCCGCTACAGCAATCGCACCGAGAAGGTCCGGCGCCAGGGTACTGGCCACATAGATTGCGGTTGGTCCGTCGGCACCACCGATGATGCCGATAGCTGCGGCTTCTCGAACAGAAAAATCCATTACACCCAGCGATGTCAGCCCGAGCGCGCCCAGCAATGTGGCAAAAATTCCAAACTGTGCCGCGGCACCCAGAAATAGAGTGCGCGGATTCGCCAGCAGCGGGCCAAAGTCAGTTAACGCGCCAACGCCCATGAAGATAATCAGCGGGAACACCTGGGTTTGCAGTCCGACCACGTAAGTCAGATGCAACAGACCATCTCCGGTCGCTATTTCCGCGCCCGGGATATTTGACAACAGTCCCCCAAAACCGATCGTAACCAGTAATAGCGGCTCGAATTTTTTTGCGATACCGAGGTACAGCAGCAACAGGCAAACGCCGAGCATGACGGCCTGCCCACCTGTCATCTGATACAGGCCGGAGCTTTGCCAGATTTCGTTGATTAGGTCCACGTGTTAGCTGATGGCTACCAGGGGATCACCCACCGCAACGACGTCGCCGTCGCTGACGTACACCTCCGTGACGATTCCCGATTTAGGCGCGCTGACCGTAGTTTCCATCTTCATCGCCTCTACCACCAGCAAAGGTTGTCCTTCCGAGACTTCCTCGCCCGGCGCAACGTGAACCTTAAAAATATTGCCTGCCAGAACTGCCTGCAGTGCTTCACCAGCATTAGCGGCCGGCGCCGGTGCCGCAGCAGGCGCCGCTGCGGCCACGGGTCGGACATCAGAAAGCTCGCCGCCCTCCGCCACTTCGACGCTAAACGTCTTGCCATTCACCCGCACCGAGTACAGCGCTGCTGATGCCGCTGCTTGCTGTGCCGCCGGCACCGCAATTGACGCGGGATCCGGCAGCGGTTCGAAAGCATCCGCGTTATCGCGATTCTCCAGGAAACGCATGCCGATCTGAGGAAACAGCGCATAGGTCAGGACGTCATCGATCTCGTCTTCAGCAATTCGAACATTCTTTTCTTTTGCTTGCTCTCTGAATTCGTTGGTCAGCTTGTCGACCTCAGGCTCAAGCAGGTCTGCTGGTCTGCCAGTAACCGGCTCACCGCCTTCGAGAACCTTTGCTTGCAGTTCGGCGTTTACGGCGGTCGGCGTTGCGCCGTATTCGCCCTTCAATATCCCCGCCGTTTCCTTCGAAATCGTGCCGTATCGGCTGCCGGACAAGACGTTGATAACCGCCTGCGTGCCGACAATCTGCGAAGTCGGCGTTACCAGCGGCAACATACCGAGGTCTTCGCGAACTCGCGGGATTTCCTCAAGCACTGCGTCGAGCTTATCACCCGCATTTTGATCCTTGAGCTGGCCTTCGAGATTGGTCAGCATGCCGCCCGGCACCTGTGCGACCAGGATTCGTGAATCAATACCTCTGAGCCCGCCTTCAAACTGCGCGTATTTCTTTCGCACTTCTCTGAAATACGCCGCGATTTCCTCAAGCAGGACCAGATCGAGACCCGTGTCCCGGTCTGTTCCTTCGAGTATGGCAACCAAAGACTCGGTCGGTGAATGACCATAGGTCATGCTCATCGATGATATTGACGTATCGATATTGTCGATGCCGGCTTCTGCCGCCTTGACACATGTTGCCGTGGATAGACCGGTCGTGGCATGGCACTGCATATGAACTGGAATATCCAGCGCGCTTTTCAGCTTGCTGACGAGTTCAAATGCTGTGTAAGGCCGCAATAATCCCGCCATATCCTTAATTGCGATTGAGTGCGCACCCATGTCTTCAACCTGGCGGGCAAGGTCGACCCACAAGTCGATCGTGTGAACCGGGCTAACTGTGTACGAAATTGTGCCCTGCGCGTGCTTACCAACCGCCAGCGTCGCTTTGATCGCCGTCTCAAGGTTGCGCATGTCATTGAGTGCGTCAAAAATTCGAAAAACGTCGACTCCGTTTGTCGCAGCTCGTTCTACAAATTTTTCGACCAGATCATCGGCATAGTGCCGATATCCCAATATATTCTGACCACGGAACAGCATTTGCTGCGGGGTATTCGGCATCGCTTTCTTAAATTCACGGATGCGCTCCCATGGATCCTCGCCCAGGTAGCGAATACAGGAATCAAATGTTGCACCGCCCCAGGTCTCGAGGGACCAGAACCCTACCTGATCGAGCTTCTCAGCCATCGGCAACATGTCATCGATGCGCATTCGAGTGGCCAACAGACTCTGATGGCCGTCGCGCAATACAACGTCGGTAATACCCAGCGGGTTTTTATCGCTCATTTCGTTTTTCTACTTGTCCTGGTTCGTGGTGGTACTGCGATGCTTCGTAATCGCCGCACTGATTGCTGCAATCTCTTCATCCGAAACATCCGATGCGTCAGGCGAACCCTGCAACCGTATGAGCACCCGGGACATCAGAGTCATGGCAATGACCAATGTGGTCAGGAATGTGAACACGGTTCCCATACCTGCCAGCATGAGCGTCAGACCCTGATTAATGAGACTAGCTTCCATGCGGCTGGATTATACGCGAATGCGCTTGAGTGAAGCTATCCGGTACACTAAACGCATCAATACTATCGCAGCATAAAAATGACCCATACCCAATCCCGTATTCTCCTCGCATTGCTTGCGACGACGCTTGCTTCTTGCTCGGATGTCCACACATCGCATGAAGGCAAGCAAAATGAACTTCCAACCATAAGTGGCGATGCGATCTTCGCGCACGTGTCACTGTTGGCAGATGATCTCTACGAAGGTCGTGAAGCCGGCACCAGAGGCTACCAACTAGCCGCAAAATACGTTGCCACGCAGTTTGAAGTGATGGGCCTACAGCCGGGTAACAACGGCAGTTACTTCCAGACCATTTCATTTTCTACAGCAAACATAGTCGGCGGCTCGCGCGAGCTGACTGTGGCAGCCGCGGATGGCGAACGCAGCTACACCGCTTTGGAAGAATTTACTTCTACCGCAACACTGGCAGGAGACGAAGTTTCGATTACCGCGCCGCTGGTCTTCGTTGGCTACGGCGTTAACGCGCCCTCAATTGAGCGCAATGACTATGAGAATGTCGATCTGGAGGGCAAGATTGCGGTTGTTGTTATTGGCGCCCCGGCGGCACTGGGTAGCGAAGTCCGAGCCTTCTATCGCAGCTCGAGGTATCACAAATCCATCGAACTGGAGAGCCGCGGTGCTATCGGTGTCATTGAACTGCAGCACCGGCAGATTTCATCCGACGGAGCCGCAGTTCGTGGCTCGCAATCGCCGAAGTATTGGGCCATTGATAGCCACGAACATCCGAAATATGCGTTTGAAGGACTGCAGGTGAATGTGCGAATGCTTGAACAAGGCGCGCGGGAACTATTCGCAGAAAGTCCTCTTTCATTCGATGAGATGGCTGCGTCTATTGAAAGCGAATCGTACACGCCGATGGATCTGGGATTAACCGCGACGATCTCACAGCGTGTTGTCAGTGGCTCGATCAATGGCGACAATGTTGTGGCGGTGCTTGAAGGCAGCGACCCGGCACTGAAACATGAATATGTTGTGATGACCGCCCATCTCGACGGTAAAGGGCTGGGCCAAGAGTCTGGCGACAACATCTATAACGGCTTCTACGATAACGCATCCGGCGTTGGCACAATGCTCGAGGTAGCCAAAGCCCTCGCCAACGCGGAACAGCGCCCAAAACGGTCGATCATTTTTGTCGCAACCGTCGGTGAAGAAAAAGGACTACTGGGCGCGGACTTCTTTGCCAGCAACCCGACAGTGCCGGTGGAGTCCATTGTTGCCAACGTCAACATGGATATGGTGATGTTCTTGTGGGAGGCACAGGATGTCGTCGCCTTCGGCGCTAGTCACTCCACTTTGCAGGACATCGTCAAACGCGCGACCGACAAAGTTGGCATTACATTGAGCCCAGACCCGTTTCCTGAGCGCGGCTATTTTACGCGCAGCGACCAGTTTCCGTTTGTGCAGCAAGGCATCCCAGCGGTCTTTTTTGCGACCGGTTTTGAGACCCAGGAGGCAGGTATCGATCCGGAGGCCCTGTACAATGATTTCATGCAAACCCACTATCATGGCGCGACTGACGACCAAAACCTTCGGTTCGACAGGCCATCCGCCTCGATCGTGGCAACCGCCAACTTCATGATTGCTAGTGAAATCGCGAATACGGAGCAACGTCCACTTTGGGTGAAAGACGACTTTTTTGGCGACCTCTACGGCACAGACCTGACTCGATCGGATTAGTACAGCTTTGTCAGTCGCTTGCCTGCATTGCGTTGCTGGTTGCGACTGCAACGGCTGCCGAGGAAAAAAAGAAGCCGCTTGAGATTCCGGAAGGTGCCATCATCGGCAAGATCATTCTGGATAAGAATGACGTCTTCAACCTCGAGGACGAACGCGAAAACAATGCGCTGTATCGCCTCATCAATAAGCTGCACATCATCACCAAGGACAGTGTTATCGAGAGCCAGCTGCTGCTCGAATCCGGTGACCTGTATTCGAAGCGACTCGCCGACGAATCCGCGCGGCTGCTAAGGCAGCGCAGATACCTGTTTGACGCCAGAGTCGAAGCCGTCAAGGTTGAAAACGGTGTTGTCGACCTGCAAGTGATGACCAAGGACGTCTGGACACTGCGGCCTGGCATCACTTTCAGTCGCTCCGGTGGCGAAAGTAATACGGGAATTGATATTGAGGAGCTGAACCTGCTCGGTTACGGCCAGAAAGTTCGCATTGCACGCGATGAAAACATCGACCGGACGACGAAGTCATTCGAGCTACAGGATCCGCACATTCTTAACAGCCGGGTGCGCGGCACGGTGCTTATTTCGGATAACTCAGATGGTCACCTGAACCGTTTCAACATTACCCGCCCCTTCTACGCGCTCGATTCGCGCTGGTCGCTGGGCGTCAGCGGCCGGGACCAGGATTTTCGTACTTCTTATTGGTCGCTGGGTGAGCAAGCGGCTGAATATCAACAGGAACGCCAAGTGGCATCCGTATTCGGCGGCTGGTCAAAAGGTCTGAAAAATAACTGGGTGCGCCGCTACCGCACCGGCGTCATCTTTGACGACAATCAATTTGACGAGGTCGAGAACGGCACGCTGCCGGCGCTGGTTCCCGAGGATCGCCGGCTGATCTACCCCTTTATCGGCATCGAAGTGCTGGAGGATGACTTCGAAACCGCAACCAACAAGGAGCAGATCGGCCGCACCGAAGATTTCTTCATGGGCCAACGGCTCACTGCGACACTCGGCTATTCTTCCGAAAATTTTGACGCCGACCGGAACGCATTGATCTATACGAGTATGTACAGCCGCGGTTTCGGTTCGCTGCTATCCAAGGCACTGCTGACGTCGGCGCGGCTTTCCGGGCGTATCGAAGACGGGGACTCGCGTAACACCATGCTCGGTTTCAGCGCTCGCTACTATCACCAGCAAACTGCGAAAGCCATGTTTGTCACGACCGTCGAGGGTGTATACGGTCACAGCCTGGATCAGGACAATGTTGTCGAACTCGGCGGCGATACCGGACTGCGTGGCTATCCATTGCGCTACCAGACCGGCGATTCCAAGGTCCTGTTTACCGTCGAACAGCGCTATTTTACGGATTGGTACCCATTTCGACTGTTTCGTGTAGGTGGTGCCATTTTCGCTGATGTTGGTCGAGTCTGGGGTGAAAGCCCGGTCAACGAGACACGCCTCGGCTGGCTTAAGGACGTTGGCTTAGGACTGCGGTTCGCTTCGACTCGGACGGGTTTTCGACGCATGCTTCATGTTGACATCGCCTTCCCGCTCGATGGCGACCCATCCATCGACAAGGTGCAGATCATTATCGAGTCGAAGAAAAGCTTCTAGGCTCGAGTTTAGGCAACTTTTCGGCTCTTGCGTGTCTATTGTGATAGGCAGTCCGTCGATAATTTGGCAAAATGAACCTTATGAGAAATTCTGCGTTAACCGTGAAATTGGCGTTGCTGGTATTGCTGGCACTCTCTTTGGAGGCCTGCATAACAACACCAAGAACTGACTATTCGGCAGGCTCGTTGAATGCCGAATGCGTGGTCCTCATCCATGGGCTGAACCGCAGCTGGCGAGCCATGGAGCCGATGGCCGAGGCATTAGGCCAGGCCGGGTACTCCGTCGCCAACGTTGACTATCCGTCGCAGGCGGGGCCGGTTGAAGTCTTGGCGCCATTGGCTGTCGACACCGGGCTTACCGAGTGTCGCGCTGGGGGAGCGAAACAAGTGCATTTCGTGACTCATTCCATTGGTGGAATCTTGCTGCGCTATTCACACGCAACCGCACCAATCTCCGACCTGGGGCGCGTTGTCATGTTGGCGCCACCAAATCAGGGTAGTGAAGTCATCGACATTGCTCGAGACTGGCCTACGACAGAACTATTGGCGGGCGAGGCAGGCATGCAACTCGGTACTGGTCCGGATGGCATTCCACAGCAACTAGGCCCGGTTGACTTCGAGCTTGGCGTGATAGCCGGTACTGGGTCGATCAACTTCGTAATGTCCGCCATGTTGCCGGAACCGAATGACGGCAAGGTGTCAGTGGCCAGCACGCAGATTGAAGGAATGAATGATTTTCTCATCGTCGAGGATGATCATCACTACATTACTGAAAGCGAAGAAGTGATTCTGAATACGAAGTCGTTCCTTCGCACTGGAGCATTTGTCGACTCGATGATGAGCTCAAGAACGTCCTGGTAAAAAGGACCTAACAGGCTCTAGTTGCAGAGTTCGTCTTTCTTCTCGCGCGTCTCGGCGATGGTCCGAGCGGCATCTTCTTTACTCAAATATTGGCGCTTACCATTTTCGTCAGTCGCGTAAAGCTGCGGCGCATTAACGTACGACTCGTAGATCTCGGTCGCGCGTTTGCAGTAATAGTCTTCTGCACGCTCTCGTTCCGCTCGATCTTCTGCCGTTTCACCCGGATATGCGTAACCGCTGTCATCGCCGGTAGAATCAGGCGCGGTATCGGTCAGTGTTCCTTCGGAGTGCCAGACAAGCTCAACTGATACGGCGTCCTCGTGGTCTGGGGAGTCCGCATAGTGAAACTTGCCGCTCTCATCCACCCAGGTGTAGATCGGTCGCTTTGAATCGACAAAGTGCGTCTTGCCGTCCGCATCGACCCATTTCCAGATGTCAGCCTGGGCCGTCTGAGACAGAGCAATGACCAGAACGCTTGCGGCCAGCAGTATTTTCGAGAAATTTCCCATAGAGCGTAATTATCGGGTTTTCGGCCCGAAAATCGCTTGATTGACGTCACAAAACTGAGATTTAGTTCTCGGACTATGACTTAGGCCGGATTCAACTCAGCCGCCACCTCGCCCCGACCGCGCTGCACGATACCGATGAGCCGAAAACCGTGCCAGAGAATGATCCAGATACCCAGCATCAAGGTAATACCGGACACCGTGAAGACGATCAGGAACGGCCGGATTGAGAGCATCATGTCCTGAAAGGACACGCCGACAGCGAGCCCCTTGCCAACGCCGGCCAGGATCAACGCGGTGAAGAATACGCCGAGCGAAATATTGGCCGTCCAGAAACCAAGCTTCACTTGCGACGTACATTCCTTGTGAACGTCCTGCGGCAACTCTTCACGAATTACATAGAAAATTGAGGCCAACAGGATCATGGTATTAATTCCGATGGTGCTGCCCATGGCGTGCGCAACAGTGATGTGCGTACCGTGGGTAAACAGATTAAGTGCAGGTACCGAAATGATCAGTGCAAGGCCGAGGTTTATGAAAACCCAGATGTCCGCTGCGAACAGAAAGCGATACGCGTTGCAGTAGCGATTCTTTTGCCAGTCTTCGAGCGAATTACGCCAGTCCCAGATTATTTTTCCGAAAATGTACAGTTCGGTCATGCTCACAAAGTACGCAAAGGTTCGAATCCACGTTTCAGACGGCACCAGGTAGGTGTGGTGTGCCCAACCGAACATCAGGTTAAAGAATCCCAGGAAGTAGAGCCCGAACGCCATCTTCGACCGGGCGTATTCATCACTGCCGGAGATACGCGTAGCGAGGTATAGCCCCGTGCCGTAAACCAGCATATTCCAGGAACCGGTTAATGCCCCGTAAGATTTCCATTGCACCATGATTTCGCGAACCATCGAATCTCGGAAGTACGGAATCAGGTACAGATGCGCTTCAGTGTAGGTGATGAAGAAAAAGACGACGCCCGTGCCCCACATCCAGTAATACACGGGCCAGGACTCTTTCTCCTGCCGAACCGTCATGAAATAGTTGATGCCGAACAATATCCAAGCCAGGAAAATCGGCAGACTCAGGATGGGTGGAAACTCGAAATATTCGCGACCACCGAACTTGCCGGAAAGATAACAACCAAGGATCGCCAGGCCCGTGACCAAGAATATCCAGTAGTGCGTGGTCGCGGCGCGTTCAGACCATAGGGTGTAACGGCACTGGCGAGGCAGATAAAAATAAACACCACCGATCGCGATCAGAAAAATCCAGGCGACAACGAGCGATACGTGCATCGGCCGCGTCTTCGTAAACAGCAACTCCTGGAGAAAATCCGGAAACAGGAACTGGAAGCCGCCGATCACTCCGAAAAACATGCCAGCGGCGAGCGCTAGCATCCCAAGGCGCATAAAGCGCAAGCCTGCAAAAGACTGGTCTGAAGCGGTCATTTTGGATCATCCTCCTGCTCAACCGCGCCGTACCAGCGCACGTCGAAATTTTCCGGTGGGTAGGTTCCCGTCTTGTCGACAAAGCCGAGGTAGGCAACGACTGCATCAACCTCCTCTGGAGTAAGGCCAAGATTCGGCATGGTCGCAGTACCCGCCATGATGAAGGCACGCGAGACCGCTTCACCCCGATTGGAAATGACGTTGGTCAGATCGGGGCCCATATACCCGCCAAGACCATAGAACTGATGGCAGGCGACACAATTGTATTGCTGGAATACATCTGCACCGTAGCGCTCGATTTCGTTCATTGGCGGCAGATGAGAAGCTTCAGTGCCCTTCGTATATACGTAGCCGCTATAAAAGACGAATGAGACGCACAAAGCGCCGAATATTGCTCGATTATTGATGATCAGAACTCCGCGAACCCAGTGAATACTGGGGCTACAGTGTACTGAAGGTGGATTGAAACAGGGTTGCAATCTTCCTCAGAATGAACCTTTATTTCGTAAAATTTCCTGTAATATATAGATTATTCGAAACAAAATTCGTTATATCAGCTATAACGCAGGAGAACAACTCGTGGATCGTATCGATAAGACTATTCTTGAGGCGCTACAGGACGATGCGACTCTCACGGTGGCAGAACTGTCGGAAAGAGTCGGCCTGTCCAAGTCGGCTTGCTGGCGCCGGGTCCAGCTTCTGGAGGAACAAGGTGTCATTGGCGCTCGAGTGACGCTGCTAAATCAGGAACAACTGGGACTCAACCTGACGGTGTACTCGGCGATTCGTACACACGAACACACCGCGGAGTGGTTCCGCAGATTTCTAAAAATGGTCATGTCGATGGAAAACGTCATGGAGGTACACCGGCTCAGCGGCGACATTGATTACCTCATTCGCGCAGTCGTACCTGACATGCAAAGTTATGATGAAATGTATAAGGAGATGATTGCCAAGGTGGATTTATACGATGTGTCATCAAGTTTCAGTATGGAGCGCATCAAGTCCACCACCGCCCTTCCCTTGCACCATTTGAAGACGGAATAGCATATGAGTCACGACAACGAATATTTTCCTAACATGATAACCATGCTGGAATTGATTTGGGGCGACGGCTACATGGCGCCTGGTGGTCCGGGCAATGTTGCAAGACTCCTGCGAGGCTTGGATACGAAAGGCAAGCGCATTCTGGACATCGGTTGTGGAATTGGCGGCCCCGTTTTTGAAATGGTCAGGACACACGGTGCAACGGTAGTTGGCATCGATCTGGAAGCACCACTTATTGAACGCGCGCAGCAGGACGCGCAAAAACACGGGCTCAGCGATCAATGTACGTTTCAAACAGTCGAAGCAGGACCACTACCTTTCGATGACCAGACTTTCGACATCGTCATCAGTTCGGGCGCATTTACTCAGATTGCTGACAAGAGTGGCATTCTTGGCGAGAGCTTGCGCGTCCTCAAACCAGGTGGACATGTCAGCTGCTATGACTGGTTGAAGCCCGCGGGCGATGAGTATTCGGATGACATGTTGTACTGGTTCAAGGTCGAAGGTCTGACCTATGCGCTGGAGACGCTGGAAAGCTATGCACAAGTCCTGCGCGACGTTGGCTTCGTCGACATTGACAGTGAGGATGCAACCGACTGGTACCGGCAAAAAGCGCGCGAAGAGTACACATTGATCAAAGGTGACTTATATCCACGCATGGTCGAACTTCTAGGCCAGGAGGACGCTGACCACTTTGTAGAAAACTGGCGCGCGATGGTCGTAGTGATTGATAAGGGCGAGATGCGGCAAGGGTACAGCCGCGGTCGCCGCCCTAAATAGCTCATCTAAATAGATCGGGTCGCAATAGCCGGTGATATCGCGCTTGCGCGCCGCGCAGGACCGGCAACAGCTGCCTGTCCTACCACCCACAAAATAATCATCGCGATTGGCACGACATACCAGGCGAGCGGCGTGAGCGCGAACGCCTGTACCATAAAGATGTTCAGAGCAATTGCGAAAACTCCGCCCGCAACAATCCCAACGCTGCTGATGATGAAATTCTCAATCATGAAATAGCGCATGATTTCCGGGCGGGTAGCCCCCAGCGCCCGGCGAACGCCGATCTGGCGTGTCCGGCGACTCACACTGAAGCTGGCGAGACCAACAATGCCGAGACCAGTAATAGCTGTGAGAAGAATGACGATAAACGAGAGCATCTTGATCATCGCTGCATCGCCCAGGTAACTACGCTCACGAACTTCGGCCATCGTCATCACGTTCTCGATGATTCGTTCCTTGTTCTTCGCCAACCCTTCTTCGATTTGCGGAATAAGGTTGTTCAGCTGTCCAGGCTCGGTTCGCACAACGTATTTTACGTTCTCGCCGTCAAGACGAATTGGCACCAGCATGCTGTTTTCTACTCTCTCCCAACCATCCCAGGGCGCCTGCAGTTTGTCGAGAATACCGATGATCTTTACAGGATCGTTGTCGTTTGCGTAAACCGTCTTCCCCACGTAAGAGCCTTGCTCGTCTGGAAACAACTCTTTGGCCATCGCCTCGGTAATGACGCCGGTTGATGGCCAGGTGCTGCTTTCAGTGTCGTTCCAGGCGATCTCGTCCTGGGCAAAATTGCGGCCATCAATAATATTCGTGCCATAGGTATCAACGGCGTGTTCGTCAGAGAAATACACCGCCACTCCAATTCCATCAGCGTCGGGACCGGGTTCTGTAGCCAGCCCCCTGCTCGAACCACCACCACGTAACGGAAACGAGTTCGTGGCGATTGCGTTTCGCACACCCGGCATCGCTCGAAGCATGGCGAGATCTTCGTCAATCATAATCTGCATATCAATGTCAGCGGCGAATGAGATGCTGGTTAGTGTGACGATATTGTCTTCGTCGATACCGCTTTCACGAACCATATTGGAAGTACGTTCCTGAATGATTGCGATTGCATTTACCATGATCGCCATGGTCACTGCTATTTGCAGAGCGATCAGGGCATAGCTGCTCTTGTTCCTGAGGATGGCTCGCCAGATTGGTCCTAATTCCATGTCCGTCTCCGCCTATTGGATTCTGAGTTGGCTGGCTGGTGTCACGTTGCAAGCGCGCCAGGTTGGGTAGAGCGCCGCGGCCAGGGCTGAAACGATCGCCAACAGAACGGCTGCCAGGATCATCACCCAGTCCATTCGAACCAGTTTTTGAATAAAGTCGAAAGCGCTGAAGAGGTTCTCAATGCCGCGCAGGCCAAGCCACGTCATCCCGATGCCAAGTATTCCTCCGGCCAGGCCTATCATCCCGGCTTCGACAACGTACTGGGTAAACAAGGTTGCTTTACTCGCGCCCAGCGCCCGCCGCAGACTGATGTCCTTGGCCCGTCGCATGACTTTGGCCAGCAGCAATCCGATTGTGTTCAACAGACAAACGATAAGAAACAAGATCGCCAGCCCCAGCAGGACACCAACGTCTTCATCGACCACTTCGTTGTAGTCCATCCACGCTTCTACATTGTCCAGTCGATTATTAAGCGGCCGAGGAAATCGACCGATCATTTTTTGCTCTTCAACGTAAGCGTCAAGGAACTGTAGATACGATTCTTTTTCAGCCTGACTATTCAGCTCCGCCCACATCTGAATCCAAATGCATTCCGAATTTCGAAACGCCTCGATACCGCCATCGCCGACCGGCTTCCAGCAGTTGGTATTACCAAAGCTGCCATGTTCGCCTTCAATGGCCACCGAAAAGGGCAGGTAAATTGATTCCGGATCGCCGTACTCGTTGTTATTCAGGTCGTAAAACAGTGGTACCGGTGACCAGTCATCCAGCACACCAACAATGCGATAACTTTCGCTTGTCAAAGTCAGCATTTTGCCGACGGAATTCTCTCCACCGAAGAGTTGCTCGTTGAGCGAGTCGTTGATCACGACTACACGTTCCAACGTATCGTCCGACGACTTCTCCCAGCCCGACCCATACTTGAATGGCACATTGAACATCGCAAAGAAGTCAGCGGTGGTCGCACGTGTTTGGCGTTGAAACGCTTTACTATCCTCGCCTTCCGGTTCTACAACCCTGGAGGACGCGAAACTGATCACTTGCCGGCTTGCACGGCCCGCCGCATGTAACGCCGTTGCATCCAGGTACGTCAATTGCTCTGGCGGTTCGTTCGGTTCGTCGTAGGCTTCGTTCGGATCCCAGTTATCGACACGAACGTAGTGCAGCTGATCGGACTTCTCAGGTATTGGATTGCCGCTCATGATGTATTGAATGGTGACAATCGTCATACAGGCACCAATGCCGACTGCGATGGCCGCCACCATGAGTGCACTGAGAGCCGGGTTGGCCCTAATGCTGAGGACGCCAAGGCGCAGGTAATATCTAAACATGCTGGTCTCCCTTGGCGCCTAGCCAGCTACTGCCGCGAGCGGAACGTCACCCGGGCCGTCACTGACACTACCGTCGCGAACAAAAATATTTCTGGCCGCACGAGTTGCGAGTGTCATCTCGTGCGTCACCATGATGATGGTGGTACCCGTGGAGTTGATCTCGGCAAGCAGGTCCATCACGCTATCGGCCATGTTCGTATCCAGGTTTCCTGTCGGCTCATCAGCCAACAGGAATCTCGGTTCTCCTGCCAAGGCCCGGGCAATAGCTACGCGTTGCTGCTGACCCCCAGACAACTGCGCCGGCATGTGCTCAAGTCGCGACGCCAGTCCCACCAGCTCGAGACTTTCTTCGATACGTTTTCTACGCTCTGCGGCCTTGAAACCACGATAACGCAGAGGTACATCGACATTGTCAAAGATACTCAGTTCGGGAATCAGATTAAAACTTTGAAATATGAAACCGATTTTTTCGTTGCGCACCTTGGACCGTGCTTTGTCATTAAGCCCTGAGATATCTCGCCCATCCAATTCATAGCTTCCACCACTAAGGTCTTCAAGCAAACCCGCAATATTGAGGAACGTCGTTTTGCCGGAGCCGGATGGACCAGTTACGGAAACGAACTCGCCTTCATTCACGGTCAGCGAAAATTCCCGCAATGCGTGTGTCTCTACAGTGTCGGTTCTATAGACCTTGGAGACGTTGTTCATTTGCAGCATGTTGATTGCTCCTGAGTAAGACTGTTACTGAGTAAGTAGAACCGTTTCGGCGCTGCGAAACGGATCCAGACTGGAAATTACGATTGTGTCGCCCTTATCAAGTCCGGCAACGATTTGCACAGCGCCGAGACTCCTGGCACCAACCTCAATTGAGCGCCGCTCAGCCAGACCGTCGCTGTTCAATACATAGGTCACACGCCCGGCACCGCTGTCGAGGAATTGCCCACGTTGTACGAGCAACACATCTTCGAATTCGGCAAGCAGGATGCGCGTCGTAAGTCGCTGGTTCTGCCTAAGGTTGGTTGGCCCGGTTTCGGTAAACCGAATTCGGCCATTAACCTGGTTGTTGATGATCTCCGGAGATACAGCAACCAATACACCCTTGTAGGTGCTGCCGCTAATCATGATCTCGGTTTGCATGCCGACATCGAGATCGTCCGCGTAACTCTCGGGAATCTGAGCATCAATCTCGAATCGAGTCAGATCCACGACGGCCATAACAGGCGTATCAATTGCGACAGCCGCTTTCTGGTTGACCAACAAATCACCGACAATGCCGTTAACCGGCGACTTGATCGCAAGGTTGTCTACCTGCCGTTGCAAGTTACTGACCAGTAGAGTCTGGCGTTTTAGCTCCAGTTCGCTCGCACGAATCTCAAAGGCCAGCCGCTCATCAAAAAGATCCGCATCGGCAACCGCGTGCCGATGAGCAACTTCTGCGTTCTCCAGATCATCCTGTGCTTTTTCGTAATCGATTATCGAAATGACACCGAGATCATAGGCCTCATCTGCTCGGCGCTTTTCGCGATCCGCCGCAGTCAGCGCTACCCTTGCCAAATCGGCCGCCTTGCGTTTTTCAAGGGCCAGTTGTCGCGATTCGATACGCTGACGTTCCAATTCAACCTGGCGCTGTTCCAGCGAGGAGTCTGCTTGCTCAAGTTGATTGGCAAGGTCCGGGCTATCAACAATGCCGACGACCTGACCTTCGATCACACGCTCTCCGGCTTCAACGTGCAGAGTAATTGTCCCGGGCGCAGTGGAATACAAAGTCGGGCTTACTGCAGCGACCACTCGACCCTGCACAGAGACATCGCGGACTAGATCGCCGCGCGTAACGGTGGCAACGCGCACACGCTCCAGGGGAATTGTGATAGTGGCATTGGCCCAGCGTTGGAAAACCGGTGCGGCCAGCCATGCCAGCGCGACAATCAGCAATACAGCACCGCCAGCAATTATTTGCTGCTTGCGCTTACTTGGTGGCTCGAGGCGAATATCCTGCCCAGATGTGTCCGCGATCTTCAGTTTGAATCCCCATTACTGGCCGCAACCAGCACGTTTTTGCGTGGTTTAAGGCTTAGATGCGCGAACTACGGTTTTCGTTTATAGGAATTTAGAGTGGCGGCTGACCAGCCGCCCAGTTCGACTTCAAATTGACAGCCTAATGGGTCAGGCGTTTAATAGGTCGTACATTCAGTTCTGGGGGGAACATCATGCAAATGCTCGCATTTCGAAGAACCGTTCTCGTTGTAGCGACTATCTCGATGGGGTCAATGTCGGCCAGTCACGCGCAGGAACAAGGCGCGAGGGTCCTGGAAGAAATAACGGTGACCGCGGCCTATCGGGAGCAAGGCCTGCAAAACGTACCTGTTTCTATTTCCGCCGTCACTGGCGAAACCATGATCGAATCAGCCTTGCAAAAGGCCGAAGACATTCAGTTCCTGGTGCCTAATTTTACGTTAACGGAAACCGGTATCGGCACTAATGCTTTCATTCGTGGCATCGGTTCCGGTATCAACCAGGCCTTCGAACAATCAGTCGGCACTTACGTCGATGGAGTGCATTACGGTCGCGCTCAACAGTGGCGATCGCCATTTCTTGACCTCGAACGTGTGGAAGTCTTGCGCGGACCGCAGTCAATCCTGTTCGGCAAGAATTCTGTCGCCGGCGCAGTAAACATTACGACTGCGAAGCCCACGGACGATTTTGAAGGCAGTATTTTTGTCTCTCAGGAAACCGAGTTTAACGAGAGCATCATAGAGGGTGTTTTGTCGGGCGGTTTGACGGATCGATTTCGTGTCCGTGTCGCTGCCCGCTTTCGCGACGGTGACGGGCATATTGATAACGCGACTCTAAACGTCGACGAACCAGCCCGTGAGGACACGACTGTACGCGCCACCCTGCAGTACGATTTTAGCGACAACTTTATGGCGACATTTAAAGCCGAAATCGGTGAGTTTGACGTCAGCGGCCGCAACATCGAAATCATCAACGAGCAGCCTGCAGTAGCCGGGCCTTTTGCCGGCTTGCAGTACAACCAGATTCTGCAATTGTTTGGCGGAGATCCAAGCACAGGCAATGTCGTTCAGGATGGCATTCGCTCTTCAAATGGCGACTTCAGTAACAATGAGTCGACGAACTATGTGCTCACACTAGACTGGGATATCGGCGACTTTGAGCTCAAGTCGATAACGGCAATGTCTGAATTCGAATACGACGAGTTCTGCGATTGCGACTTTACTGGCACAAATGTATTCGGCGCGGCGTTGCA
>JBPCXZ010000153.1:0-6125 GCA_051008055.1 Woeseiaceae bacterium | reverse complement strand
CCGCTTTGGGTCAAAAGCAGCCGTTCACCAAAGGGTAGATACTAGCACTTGAATGACTTGTTTCTGAGTAAAGCAGCCGTTCAGATCACGTCATATCTGAGTAAATCGACAGCTGACCTGGATTATGCAAGAAACTCCCCGAGAAGGCCCCGTCGTCAACGACCAGACGAGGATTTGCTAAAATTGCCTCATGCATCCACCGCCGTGCGGCTCTAAGCGCGGGTCGCGGGGAAAAACAGATGACTAAAATAGTAAGCATACTGTGTGGCGGAATATTAGTTGGGGTCTTAGCGACACTCGCAGCCGTGCAATACGGACAGCCGGTCGGCTCATCGCCGGACAATATTGTTCGTGACATAGACGACGTTCCACAGATGACTCACGACGTCGCTGAAAAGCATCGTGATGAACAATACGCCAGCATAGATAGCGTCGAGCAAGTACTCGCACTACCGACCGAATTCGCTCGATCAGAAGCGATGTATGTCCTCGCCGGCCGATCGGGCTCTGGCGACGTGCAAAATCTGATTTTTGAAGCGAACAGAATTGCCGACGATATCGAACGCGTTCGCTTACTCGAAATTCTCTTTTTCCAGTTGGCCGAAGCCGACCCCAGGTCAGCATTAGCGTTGGTCAGAACCGATGATTTCCAGACCTCGAAGACATTCGAACAGACTGTCTGGCGCGCATGGGCGCGCAAGGACCTGGGCGACGCCTTGTTTTCAGCAAAAACGCAAACCTCCACTTTGCACCAGCACTTCGCTGCACAAAGCCTGTTTGCCGCATTCGGTTATTTGGGCAACGAAACTACCGATCGCATTCAGGCCGAACTCGGAATTGGCCCTGATCGTCGGTCGCGCTCCCGATTTATTTATCAACTCGCAGACAAGTCACCTGCGGAAGCAATCGAATTCGTAAACAACGTCGAGCGGGGCGACGCGCATCGCGACTACGTTTCCTGGCTCGCGTATTACCTATCAATGTACGACCCACACTCGGCACTCGGCTACGCAAACCTGTTTGATGCCCCCGGAGACGTGTCGCAATTCGAGCGTATAGTCAACAGCCACATTGCCAACGCAGATCCGAAAGCGGCCATTGAACGCATGCTGGCGACCGGCGGAGGTCCTAACAGTGGTGAGTATCATCGTGCGGTTAGCCTGTTGGCAGCGCAAGATCTCGATGCCATCAAACAGTTTTACGAGAACGCGCGTTCAGCCGATGATCGCCGTTTCCTGGGGCAAGCAATCATCCAGGAATTGATTAGTAGAGATCCTATTGAGGCGCTGGCATGGGCTCGTGCAAACGATACTGACCGAATGCCCCACTTCGAGTTGTCAGCACTGTCGCACATTGCGCAGACGGACCCGCAACTGGCGCTGACCGAAGCGCTGAACTCGCAGAACAATGAGATGCGCTCTATGCTGGTATCGAACGTACTACAGCACATAGCTCGATACGATCCGCAGATTGCCGTCGGCTACCTTGAGCAAATTCCTGACGAGCAACAACGTCGCCAGACGAGCCGGCGACTTGTATCGAGTTGGGCTCAGGAGGACCCTGATGCAGCTATCGACTGGATACTCAGCCAGGACGACGAGACAACGGAAGAATTGATTCAGCAAGTTGGTCATCGATTGGTGGACAGCGATATTGACGCGGCAATTCGCCTACTGCCGCGACTGGAGGGACAGAATCAGACACGCCTGGGCCAGGAAATCGCGCAGAGTCTGGCAACCAATCGATCAGTCGAAGAGGCACAAACCTTTGTCCGGCAGTTCGAAGGCCAGCCCGGCTACGATCAACTGCAGGCTTCAGTAATCGCAGGAATTGCGCAGACCGATGTAATGATGGCAAAGCAATACGCCGATCAACTCGCAGCGGGCAATGCCCGCGACTCGGCCTACGTACAAATTATCGACCAGCATGCCGGGGCCAACCCGATCGAAGCATCCCGTTGGCTCGCCAGCATCGGTGACGAAAATTACCGTGGAGCTGCAGCCGGTCAGCTGGCATCGCGATGGTATGCGAATGATCCGACAGCCGCGACGCGCTGGGTGACCAACCTGCCCGCAGGGTCAACTCGAGATGATGCCATCATGCAGATGTCGTATCGCTGGTCTGATGCGACAGCGGCGCAAAACGAACTAATCGCGAGCATTGATGACCGAGACAAACGCGGCCAGGCAAAAATCCGGCAGATTTATCACGTCATGCGAACAGATCCCGAGAGGGCCAAAGCAATGTTGGAGGACGAGGACATTCCTAGCTATCAGCGGCAGCAGATTGAAGCCCAGATCGGTCGGACGGACCCGCGGCTTTATCGGAGCTATTAGGCGAGCGCCAACACCTCTCGAATGAATGGCCATTTTTTCTCGGTGTACGTTTCCCGATCATCCTTGTAACGAGCCGCTAGCCCTATTTTCAGATCAGCATAACGAGTTGCAAGTTGCTCGTCAGAGCGCAGTAGATCTCGAAACTCTATGCGTTCAGCCCAAAGTGCGCTCTCATAAGGAATCAGGTGAAGATGATGTGTGCGGTGCTCGTCTGACGGCTTGCAGAACCAGTGCATGACGTCTGTCTTGTACGGCGAATACACATACCCGGCAGATTCAAGTGCAGCTATGGCGGGTTTAGATGCCTTGAGAGATTCCACACCAAACATGACGTCAATCACAGGTTTCGCAACGAGGCCGGGTACTGCAGTGCTGCCGACATGCTCGATCGCCCCACACAGAAACTCACCGATGACGCCTGACAAGAACGTCTTTTCCTCTTCAAATTTGAGAGGCCATGCGGCGTCGTACTCGGAGAGAATTACAGGCGCTCGATTCATCTGATTCAGGCCGACGTTTGCTACTTGGCGAGCTTGGCCTTCAGAATCTGGTTGACCTGGCCCGGGTTCGCTTTGCCACCGGTCTTCTGCATGACCTGGCCGACAAAAAAGCCGATTAGCTTTTCTTTACCAGACTGGTACTCGATAACCTGAGAAGGATTCGCGGCAATCACTTCATCGACGATCGATTCAATCGCTGAGCTGTCCGTGATTTGTTTCAGGCCCTTGGCTTCGATGATCTCGTCAGCCGTGCCCTCGCCTGCCCACATGGCCTCGAATACTTCCTTGGCAATCTTGCCGGAGATGGTGTTGTCGGCGATGCGATCCAACAGGCCGGCTAGGTCGGTAGCAGAAATATGACTGGCATCAATCTCTACGCCATCGCGATTCAATGCGCCGGAGAGATCACCGATGACCCAATTAGCGACAATCTGTGCACCGGCGCTCGTCGCCGCAACTGCGGCTTCGTAGTAGTCAGCCAATGCACGGCTGACTGTCAGGATGTCTGCGTCGTCGCTTTTGATTTCGTATTCGGCAACAAAGCGCTGCTGTTTCGCCGCCGGCAATTCGGGCAACGCTGCACGCACATCATCGATAAAGCTCTGCTCGATGACTACCGGCAACAGGTCCGGGTCGGGGAAGTAACGGTAGTCGTTCGCTTCTTCCTTGGATCGCATCGACCGCGTTTCATCTTTATCGGAATCGTAGAGTCGTGTTTCCTGTATGACCTCACCACCGTCTTCAATCACTTCGATCTGGCGATCGATTTCAATGTTGATTGCTTTTTCAACAAAGCGAAACGAGTTCAGGTTTTTTAGTTCCGCACGCGTACCCAATTCTTCCTGGCCGCGCGGTCGTACCGATACGTTTGCATCGCAACGGAAAGAGCCTTCCTGCATGTTGCCGTCTGAGATTCCGAGGTAACGTACGATGGAGTGAATCTTGCGCATGTAGGCAACGGCTTCTTTTGCCGAACGCATGTCAGGTTCGGAGACTATTTCGAGCAATGGCGTACCGGCGCGGTTCAGATCGATGCCGGAAAAACGATCCAGACCCTCGTGAATCGACTTACCCGCATCTTCCTCAAGATGCGCACGCGTTATTCCAACACGCTTGTCATTGCCCTCGTCGTCCTTGATGAACAATTCGCCCTTGCCAACAATTGGCAGTTCCATCTGACTGATCTGATAACCCTTGGGCAGATCCGGATAGAAATAATTCTTGCGCGCAAATACGGACCGCTGCGCTATCTCAGCATCGACGGCCAGTCCGAACTTGCAGGCCATGAGTACAACTTCCTTATTCAGCACCGGCAATACGCCTGGATAGCCCAGATCGACCAGGCAGGCCTGCGTATTCGGATCGGCGCCGTATTCGGTCGAAGCACCTGAAAAAATTTTGCTCTTGGTTGCGAGCTGGGTATGAATTTCCAGCCCAATCACAACCTCCCAGCCGGCGTTCATCGGAAATCCTCGGGACACGCGGTATGCCAGTCGGTCTGTAACTCGTATTGATGCGCGCAACGCAGGATGGCCTCTTCACCCCAGTGCGGCCCGACCAGATGCAGGCCTACCGGCAAGCCGTCGACGAAACCACACGGCGTGGAGATGCCGGGCAAGCCAGCGAGGTTGGCACCAATCGTATAAATGTCATTGAGGTACATCGTGATCGGGTCGTCAGTCTTGTCGCCAAGCTTGAAAGCCGGCGTCGGTGCGGTCGGTCCGGCAATCACATCGACATCAGCGAACGCTTGTCTGAAGTCGTCGGCAATTAGCTGACGAACTTGTTGCGCTTTTAAGTAGTAAGCATCGTAGTAACCGGCAGACAACACGTAAGTGCCGGTCATGATGCGACGCTTCACTTCCTCACCGAAGCCTTCGCCGCGACTGCGGCAGTAAAGATCGTAAAGATCTTCAGCGTCGTCTACGCGATGACCAAACCGCACGCCATCAAATCGCGACAAATTGGAGGAACATTCCGCAGGTGCGACCACATAGTAAGTCGGCACCGAGTAATCAATGTGCGGTAAATCTACTTCGGTAAGAATAGCGCCCTGCGACTCGAGTACGGCCAGTGCCTCGCGCACATTCTTGCCGGTTTCGGCATCGAGGCCTTCGTCAAAGTGCTGGCGCACGATACCGACGCGCAATCCATTGAGCGACTCGCCGAGCCCCGCTGTGTAGTCCGGCACCGGGTGATCGATACAGGTCGAGTCGCGCTCGTCGAAACCGGCCATTGATCCGAGCAATAATGCAGCATCCGCCGCTGATCGCGTGATAACACCTGCCTGATCGAGGCTGGACGCAAAAGCGATCATGCCGTAACGCGATACGCGACCGTAGGTAGGTTTAAGGCCAACGGTGCCGGTCAACGCGGCCGGCTGGCGAATCGAGCCACCCGTGTCGGTACCAGTCGCCGCCGGTGCCAGGCGTGCTGCCACAGCCGCTGCAGAACCACCCGACGAACCGCCCGGTGTGCATTCAAGATCCCAGGGATTCTTAACATCACCAAAGAAGCTCGTCTCATTCGACGAGCCCATCGCGAACTCATCCATGTTGGTCTTGCCGAGCACAACCGCGCCGGCAGCATTGAGTCGACTGACAACTGTCGCATCGTAGGGCGACACGAAATTCTCAAGCATGCGCGAACCGCAGGTGGTCAAAACGTCGCGCGTACAGAAAATGTCCTTATGCACGATAGGTAAACCGCAGAGTGGCCCGGCATCGCCAGCGGACCGAGCCGCGTCCGCCTCTTTTGCGGCAGCGCGCGCTTGCTCAGCGGTGACAGTAATAAAAGCATTAAGCGTGTCGCCTGCCGCTTCAACACGGCCAAGCAAGGCATCGGTTAGTTCAACCGCCGAAAAGTCCCCGGCATCGAGACCAGCGGCCAGTTCCGTCAATGTTTGTAAATGCAGGTCCGTCATACGCCTTACTCGATGACCTTGGGCACGAGATAGAGGCCATCCTGGACCTGGGCAGCGTTCTGCTGCACGTGATCCCGGTCATTTGGCTCCGTCACAACGTCTTCGCGCAGTCGCTGCGACTCATTTAACGGGTGCGCCATGGGCACCACATCGTTGGTATCGGCCTGGCTGAGCTGATCGACGAAATCGACGATTTTGGACAGCTTATCGACCGTTTCGCCGAACTCATTGTCGGCTAGTTTGAGCCTGGCCAGCACCGCAATATGCTGGACTTGATCTTTATCGAGTGACACGGGAGATTTCCTGCTAAATTCAGCGCCTGAATCGCCGTCTGGCGGGCGCGCCAGCAATAATACACGCCGCCTT
>JBPCXZ010000152.1:0-7440 GCA_051008055.1 Woeseiaceae bacterium | reverse complement strand
GAGGCCTCAAAAGTCGAGGGTGAAGCGGAGTCAAAATCACCTGAAAACGAGTCGAAATCCGAGGATATGGTGCGACCCCACTAACACGCTGAAACCCGCGTGGTTAAAGGAAATTTGACGGTCTTTGGGCCACTTGGTATAAGCATCGCAGCTATTGGTAGATGCACGGAGCTGCTAATGGCGATTCGGCGGATTGCGACCCTTCAGGGGGAAGCCTGCTGGATTGACAAAATTGTTCCAATCTCTTTAATCAATCTGCAAGGGTGAAAACATGAACAAGGGTGAACTGATTGACGCAGTTGCTGGTGCGGCAGGACTGTCGCGTGCGGACGCAACGAAAGCGGTAGACGGAGTACTTGATTCGATTCAAGGCACACTGGCAAACGGCGGGTCCGTTTCTCTGGTTGGCTTCGGAACCTTCACGGTGAAGGCACGTGCAGCACGCATGGGCCGTAATCCACGAACCGGCGAAGCTATCCAAATCAAGGCAAGTAACGTTCCGGGATTCAAGGCTGGCAAAGGCCTGAAGGATGCCGTAAACTAGCGCGCCGCTCGACCCAGAGGGCCGAGCGATTCGTTTGAAAGAACAGATGTAGGGGGCCCTTCAGGGCCGATTTTATCGGGCCTGAAAGCCTCCTGCTTTTTTTTCGAATGGGTGCTTAGCTCAGCTGGTAGAGCATCGCCCTTACAAGGCGAGGGTCGGCGGTTCGATCCCGTCAGCACCCACCAAGACCAGGAGTGGTAGTTCAGCTGGTTAGAATACCGGCCTGTCACGCCGGGGGTCGCGGGTTCGAGTCCCGTCCACTCCGCCACTAAAATTCCCGGGTCCCGTAAGGGTCCCGGGTTTTTTTTGCGTCTTTTAAAGGCTCCAGACCCCTTTTTCTATTGGCCCGGGGCCAGACCTCAAGTAGAATCGCCGCCTCTCTAACGCGTGTGTTCGGTTATTTATGCTTACTAATATTCGGGAAAAAGTGGTCGGTCCTATTGGTCTGGTCATTCTTGGCGTTATCGCTGTCTCTTTTGTATTTTTCGGTGCGACTCTGAACCTGGGCGGCAGTATTTTTGCGGCCAAGGTTGATGGCAGTGAAATTGGTGTCAATGATCTCGAGAACGCCTATCGCCAGCAGCTGGATGCGAATCCTCAGCTGGCTACGCTGCCAGCCGAGTTTCGGGGCATGCTGCGCTCCAACGTGTTGCAGAACCTGATCCGTGAGCGTCTGGTTGAGCTGCATGTCGCGGAGGCCGGCTACCAGATCAGCGAGGCCCAGCTAACCGAATCGATTCAACGCATTCCGGATTTTCAGGTAGACGGCAAGTTCAGCCTGGAGGCCGCAGAAAGCCTGCTCGCCCAAAACGGGCGGACGACGACATGGTTTCGTAATACGCAGCGTTCGCGGATGCGCATAGATCAGATGCGACGTTCGATCGGTGGTACCGCCCTGGTAACGCCAGCGGAGTACCGGCGCTACCTGAACCTGGTTGCCGAACAGCGTCTTGTTTCACTGGCGACATTCAATTTGCAGGCCGCTGCCGATGAAGTAGAAGTCAGCGAAGAGGCGATCACTGCGTTCTACGAGGAAAATGACACCCTGTTCCTGACGCCGGAGTCCGCGTCGATCGAATACATCGAAATGAATCGCGCCGACGTCGCGGCAAGCGTTGAGGTGTCCGAAGCAGCCCTGAACGAATACTACCTGGAGTCGCAAAGTCGCTATTTGCAGGACGAGCAGCGGCGGGCGCGACACATACTTATTCTATCCGGCGATGATGACGCTGCAGCAGAAGAGACCGCGAAGGGTCTCGTCGCGCGCGTACAGGCGGGCGAACCTTTTGCCGATCTTGCGGCAACGTATTCAAAAGACGGCACGACGTCGTCACAAGGCGGCGATCTTGGTGCACGCACGCGTACACAGTTGTCGGATGAACTTGGCGCCGCTGTATTCACCATGGCCGAAGGCGACATCAGCGGCCCGATCAAAAGTGATTTCGGTTATCACATCGTTCGCCTGGACGAGATCCTCGAGCAGGGGCCGTTGCCACTGGACCAGGTTCGCGGCGAACTCCTTGGCGAGTTGCGTGAGCAGGAAACAGAGGGTCTCTTCCGCGACTTAACGCGCGCCGCATCTGATGCACTGTTTGACCACGACGACATGCAGTCCATTGCGGCTGAAATCGGTGCGGAAGTTCAAACTGCAGACAACGTTCAGCGCAGCAATGCTGGCCCGTTTGGTAATAACCAGGCGGCGATTGATGCAATTTTTGAGGAAAGTGTGTTGGTCGACGGTGCGATTTCGGAAGTGATTGAGATCGACGCAGATCGCTCGGCAATTTTTAAAGTTGCTGCACATGCACCGGCTTCGCGTAAGACACTTGAGGAAGTACACGGTGAAGTGTCTGCTGCTGTCCGCAGTGTCGAAGCCGAGTCGATCATCCAGGATCGTGCCGCGCAGCTGATGGAAGCGCTTGCCAATGGTGAGGATTTCGGCATTGCCGCGGAGTCAGCAGGTGCAGCAGTGTTGCCAACCACCCTGGTGGGACGTCAGGACCAGCAAATCGACCCGACCGTTTTGGGACAGATATTCTCGTCGGCGAAACCGACTCAGGATGCGCCGGTAAGTGGCCAGGTGAGCGACCAGACCGGCGGCCTGACGGTGTTTAATCTCGAGGCCGTCATTCCGGGCCGACCGCAGTCTATTCCGCTGGCAGACCGTGACGCAGGCAAAGAGCAGCTGGCCGCGCAGGCCGGCGCCGCAGACTACCGGGCGTTCGTAGAATCGCTTTACAACAACGCCGACATCGTGATCAATGACGATGCTGTGGCCGCACCGGAGCTGTTGCAGTAAGCTGTAACGAAGTCTGAATAACAAAAAAATATCCCCAGGGGGAGCTATGCGTAAGCTCGAGCTGCATTGGCAGATACTGATCGCTATTGTGCTGGCAGGAATCGCCGGCAGCATCATTTTTGAATATCGAGCAGCGAACGACGCCGACCCGACGGTCTTTGGCATTGCCTGGGTCAGTATTTTCGATTACATCGGCACGATCTTCCTGAATGCGTTGCGCATGATCATTGTGCCGTTGATCACGTCGTCCATTATCGTCGGCGTTGCCGGCATTGGCTCGGGCGGCAACCTCGGTGCGCTGGGCGGCAAGACCCTATTGTTCTATGGCTCGACCACGCTCGCCGCCATTCTGATTGGCCTTATCGTTATTAATGCTATCGGTCCAGGCTACGTGGACGGCGAACCCGCCCGCGAATTGCTCGCACTCGATGCTGATACAACGGCACTTGAAGAACGTGTTGCCGGCAAAGGGCCGGGTGACGTCGCGAAAATTTTCCAGCGCATGGTGCCACCGAATATTATCGCGGCAGCAGCAGAAGGCCAGATGCTGGGCATCATTTTCTTCGCGCTTCTGTTCGGCTATTTCATGACGCATCTTACGCATGAAATGGCGGAACCCTTGTTTACGTTCTGGAACAGCGTGTTCCACGTCATGATGAACATGACCGAGTGGATCATGAAGTTTGCGCCGATTGGCGTGTTTGGCCTGGTCGCAGTAGTCATAGCCGAGGCGGGATTGAAAGCTACCGGGCCGCTGGCCGTGTTTGCGATAGCGGTGCTGATTGCGCTCGCGCTGCATGCCTTCATTGTCCTGCCGTTGTTGCTGCGCTTTGTCGGCCGCGTCAATCCGTTGAAGACCGTCGTCGGCGCATCGAAAGCCATGCTTACCGCATTCTCGACAGCGTCATCCTCGGCAACCTTGCCGGTAACGATGGAGTGCGTTGAAGAGAATATTGGTGTGTCGAACAAGATCTCGAGCTTCGTGCTGCCACTCGGCGCGACGGTGAACATGAACGGTACCGCGCTGTATGAATGTGCGGCCGCAATGTTTATCGCGCAGGCTTACGGCCTCGAGCTGACGTTCGGCGTGCAGTTTTCGATCGTGGCAATCGCATTGCTGACCTCGATTGGTGTGGCAGGCGTGCCGTCCGCATCACTGGTCGCCATCGCGATCATTCTGACGGCGATCGGTTTGCCGATCGAAGCACTGGGTGTACTACTCGTGTTCGACCGTATCCTCGATATGGCGCGCACGAGTATTAACGTCTGGGGCGATGCGAGTTGCGCAACAATTGTCGCGCGTCTTGAAGGTGAGAAGACGAACGTCGCGATCGACGATACCTAGGTTTACATCAAACTAGTCTTCGTCGAAGACCATTCCCATGATGTTGACGCCGGCGTCGACGAACGTCGTTTCGCCGGTGATACCGCTGGCCAGGTCCGAGCAGAGGAATGCGGCTGTATTGCCGACTTCTTCGATGGAAACCGTGCGGCGCAATGGCGAGGCCTTCTCCGCGTAGTTAAGCATCTTGCGAAAGCCGCCGATGCCGGCCGCAGCCAGGGTCTTGATCGCGCCGGCTGAGATCGCATTGACGCGTACCCCGTTTGGCCCGAGATCCGAGGCCAGGAAGCGCACACAGGACTCGAGGCTGGCTTTCGCCAGGCCCATCACGTTGTAGTTAGGCACGACCTGAACCGCGGCGTTATAGGTCAGTGCCAGGATTGCCGAACTGTCGGACAACATTGGCGCTGCAGACTTCGCGAGAGCCGCCAGGCTGTATGCCGAGATGTCGTGAGAGATGCGATAGCCTTCGCGTGTAATCGATTCGGTAAAGCCGCCCTCGAGCTGCTCACGCGGTGCGAAGCCAACCGAATGCACGAGAACATCGAATTTGTCCCAGTGCTTGGCAAGACCCGCGAATACCGCGTCGATTTCCTCATCACTGGTGACATCGCAGGGGAATAACAAATCTGTGTTTTGCTCGAGCCTGGTCGCAAGTTTCTCGACCCGACCTTTCAGTTTCTCGTTCTGGTAGGTGAACGCGATTTCAGCACCTTCGCGTGCGAACGCTTCCGCGATACCTGTTGCGATCGAACGATCGCTTGCGACGCCCACAATCAGTGCGCGTTTGCCGGCCATAAAGCCCATAGTGTTCCCCTTGCTTACTTACTTTTTAACTGGATTGGCGAGTGACATCGACGTACATCGTCAGACGTTGCCCAGGCCTTAGTATCTTGTTTTTGTCGATATTGTTCCAGCGTGACAGCTCATTAACTGTGACGCGAAAGCGGCTCGCGATGAGATACAACGAGTCACCATTGCGAACGGTGTAGTTGAGTTTACGTGTGGTATTGCCGAGCGCGCTGGTGGGTGACGTGCGGGGTCCGAGATCGGCGTCGGTCCACACGACCAGTTTGCGTCCGATGGGCAACGGATCGCCAGGTGCCATACCGTTCCATGCCGACAGTTGGCGCGTGGTAACGCCATAGCGCTGACTGATCGTCCAGAAACTTTCACCACTGGCAACAACGTGGTCAACCTTGTTCTCAGCCCGCTTTCGATTCTGTGTCTTGGCCAGTCGTTCATCCGCGCTCTTGCTGTACGCATCCAGCGGTTTGCTGGCAACCGGAATCATCAGGTGATGTCCTGCGCGAATCATATTGCCGCGCAAATTGTTGGTCGCCTGAATCACAGGAACGGTCGTGTGATAGTCGTTCGCAATCTCGGAGATAGTTTCACCATTGCCGACTTTGTGTCGCTTCCAGCGAATGCGTTCTTTTTCCGGTACTTCGGCCAGTGCGCTATTGAAAGCGTCAGCAACATCATTCGGCATCACCAGGTTGTGCGGTCCTTCGGGATCGGTCGACCAGCGGTTATAGCCAGGGTTGTAAGCATAGACGGTATCTACGTCCACACCCGCCAGCTCGGCGGCCAACGCGAGATCCAGCTGCGAGCCGATGTCGGTCACGACGAACTGCGTTTCGTCGATGATGTATGGCAGCGTTAGATCATATGCAGCCGGGTTCTTGACGATTTCGACCAGTGCGAGCAGTCGCGGTACGTAAGCGCTGGTTTCTTTCGATAGCTTCAAACTAAAAAAGTCATCCGGCTTGTCGGCCGCGCGGTTCTTGCGGACGGCTCGGCGAACATTACCTTCGCCGGAGTTATAGGAGGCAATAGCTCTTGGCCAGTCGCCTTCATTAAAATCATACAAATAGTCGAGGTACTCGAGCGCGGCGCGGGTTGAGTCGACGATGTCACGCCGACCGTCGTACCACCAGTTTTGCTTGACGCCGAAGCGCGTCGCCGTGCCCGGAATCATTTGCCACAGACCGGCGGCGCGACCGTGCGAATAGGCGAACGGATCGTAAGCGCTTTCGACGATCGGCAAGAGCGCGAGCTCGAAGGGCAGGTCGCGTTCTTCAAGTTCGGCGGTAATGTGCGGCAGGTAACGTTGTGCACGCGTAAATACGCGTGTCAGGTAGTCTGGATGACTAACAAACCATTTGAGCTCGGAGTCGATGCGGCGGTTGTCCACGTGCTCGAGTTCAAAGCCGTCACGCAAGCGTTGCAGCAGATCCGGCGGGGCGAACTGGACCGGCGTCCTGACCTCCCAGTCCGAACTATCCAATTGCTGCAGGTATTTCGACTCGTAAGCAGTGACTTCAATTTCGGTCAGCGGCTCCTTCGAGGACGATTGCAGCACGCTGCAGCCGGATAAAATTAAGAAAAAGGTGCAGGCGGTCGCGCCAACACGGTGAAATCTCTGCAATAATCGAGTCTTGTCTTCAGGCATCGGGCTATCCTACCGGCCATGTGCGCCGGCGCAAGTGCCGCTGCCGAAAATTGCAAAGCAGGTCCGCTAACATTGGAAAAATTGCCGCACATTCCCGAAATCGCCGTCGAGTGGCTGACTTCGCCCTTGGGGGATGCCCTGCTGGCGCAGGAGGGCCGTGTGGTCGAGGAAGCGCTGGACGGTATATTCGGTGAACAATGCCTGCAGCTGGGCGTGTGGGGCGAGGACAGGACGTTTCTCAAGCATGCGCGGACGCAGCGCACCGCTCTGATTGACGAGGGAGTTGGGTCTGCAGGCCCGATATCCACAATATCCGCCATTGGTGAATTTCACCGTCTGCCCGTCGCTGACGATTCCATTGATTGCCTGCTGCTGCCGCACACGCTGGACTTCAGCGACCGGCGCCAGGCCATCTTGCGAGAAGCCCATCGTGTGCTCAGATCCGGTGGCCACCTGGTAATCCTGGGATTCAAAACCGGTGGCTTATGGGGACTGCGGCGTCTGATTCCCGGCGCGGGCCTGCCGCCCGGTGCCGATCATTCTATTTCCGACCGGCGTCTGCGTGACTGGCTGCAGCTTCTCGATCTCAGAATTCACGGCGTGACGCGTTATTTCTTTCGCTGGCCCTTGCCCGGCAACCGCGGTGCGAGTTCGCCAAATTGGGAAAGACGCGGCCAGCGACTCTGGCCGGAGTTGGCCGCTTGCTATATGCTCACCGCGCAGAAACGAGTCAGCACGTTAACGCCGGTGCGCCCGCGGTGGCGGCGCAAGCCAAAAGTCGTCGCCGGGCTGGCAGGTAC
>JBPCXZ010000151.1:0-8892 GCA_051008055.1 Woeseiaceae bacterium | reverse complement strand
CCCAACATCGCGTCAAAACTGCGGACGATGCCGTCCTTGCGAACAACGACGCCGACATCGCTACCCAGGCTGTTGAGCACACCGGCCAGCTCAACGGCGATGTAGCCGCTTCCCGCAACCAGCACGGTCTGCGGGCGTTCCTCGAGTTCGAAAAATCCGTCAGAGGTGATGCCGTGTTCCGCGCCCGGGATGTCAGGAACACTAGGCCGCCCACCGGTCGCTATAACGATTCGATCAGCCGCATATACTGTGTCACCGACCGCAACCGTGTGAGCGTCAATGAAACGTGCGCTGCCGGCAATGTAATCCACTTTGCTGTTATCCAGCAGATTCTCGTAGATGCTGTTAAGGCGCTTAACGTAAGCATCGCGCCGGCCCTTTACGATGTCCCAATAGTGGCCATCAACAGCGACATTAAATCCGTAATCCGCAGCATGCTCGATGTGATGGGCAATGCTTGCCGCGTTCCACATAACCTTCTTCGGTACGCAACCAACGTTCACGCAGGTACCGCCCAGCGGACCATATTCGGCAACCGCAACCTTCGCCCCATATTCAGCCGCGCGCCGCGCGTGTGCCACGCCACCGCTGCCGCCACCAATCACAAAGACATCATATTTCGTACTCAACTACCTTCTCCATCTGCTAAAGTCACCGCGATGACCAACCCTCTTCTGGACACCTCGTCGCTACCGCGATTTACCGAAATTTCTCCTGAGCACGTCATGCCGGCGCTCAGCGAGCTTATCGCAGCGCATCGCCAAAAGCTCGACGAGCTACTCGCCAATACGCCCGACCCGCAGTTTCAATCACTGGTCGCCCCGATTGAAGAAATGGATCACCAGCTCTCCAGGGTTTGGTCGCCAGTCAGTCACCTGCATAGCGTGCTGGGCTCCAGTGAATGGCGTGCGGCTTACAAAGAGGCGCTCCCTCTATTGACCGACTATGCGACCGAATTATCACAGAACGTCGAACTACAGCAGGCCTATGCCACTGTAAGTCAGACGCTGCCGCCGGCAGTCTCAGCCGCCGAGAAAAGTGTCGTAGATCAGGCTTTGCGGGACTTTCGACTCGCCGGTGTCGACCTGCCAGATGAAAAGAAGGCGCGTTTCAAGGAGATCATGCAAGGGCTCGCCGCGTCACAGGCTGCGTTCGAGAATAACGTTGTGGACGCCTCCGACGGCTGGAGCCTGCATATTGAGGACGAAACTGCACTGACCGGATTACCGGACTCCACGCTGGAGCGCGCGGCTGCCGAAGCGCGCAAGCGCGACCGCCAGGGAATGTTGCTGACGCTCGACTACCCAACCTACGACGCCGTCATGCGGCACGCGGACAACGCCAAGGTCCGCGAACAAATGTATCGCGGCTGGGTAACACGAGGGTCGGACCAGGGCGAGAATCCGGAGTGGGACAACAGTGAACTTATCGAAGCCATTATGGCGCTGCGCCACGAAGCCGCTGAGCTAGTCGGCTTTGATAGCTATGCCGACTACTCGCTGGCCACGAAGATGGCGGATAACAGTTCCGAGGTCATCGACTTTCTGCGCGAACTTGCATTGCGCTCGCGGGCTGCGGCCGAGAAAGAATTGTCGCAGCTCAGTGAATTCGCACAACGCTCACTCGCACCGTGGGATGTGAGTTACTGGCTTGAGAAGTACAAGCAGAAGAAGTACTCGGTCTCAAACGAAGAGTTGCGCAGCTATTTTCCGGCGCAGACTGCCGTCAATGGTCTGTTTCAACTGGCTGAACGCCTTTACGGTATCCGACTCGAGGCCCAGGAGGATGTTTCCGCCTGGCATGACGATGTTCGCTACTACAGCGTTCAGGATGAGAACGGCGCGCAGATCGGTGGTTTTTACACAGATCTGCACACGCGCACAGGTAAACGTGCGGGCGCCTGGGTCGACGAATGCGTCAGCCGCAAAAACCTGGATGGTCACACCACGCTGCCGGTCGGCTATCTCGTTTGTAATTTCCCCCCTATCAATGAAACCGGGCGTTCACTAATCACGCACGATGATGTGGTCACGCTGTTTCACGAGTTCGGTCATATGCTGCATCACTTGTTGACGCGCATCGACTACCCGAGCATCGCCGGCATCAATGGCGTTGCGTGGGACGCGGTCGAACTGCCTAGCCAGTTCATGGAAAACTTCGCCTGGAACTTCGAGGTACTCGAAAAATGTTCCGGCCATGTCGACACCGGTGAACCAATGCCGAGGGAGCTCTTTGACAAGCTGGAGAACAGTCGTAATGCCGGTGCGGCGATGGGTATGATGCGGCAGATCGAGTTCGCACTGTTCGATTTTCGTTTGCACGCCGAATTCGATCCCGAGCAGGGAGCGCGTGTGCTCGAAATACACAATCAGGTACGCAACGAAGTGTCCCTGTTGCAACACCCTGCGTACAACCGCATGTCACACAGTTTCTCGCATATTTTTGCCGGCGGTTATGCCGCAGGTTATTACAGTTACAAATGGGCCGAAGTACTCGCGGCCGATGCTTTCGCTGCTTTCGAAGAGGCTGGCGTATTTAATCCGGAAACCGCTCGGCGTTTCCGCGCGGAGATTCTGGAGATCGGAGGCAGTCGCGACATTATGGACGCCTATGTAGCGTTTCGCGGACGTAAACCGGAGCTGGACGCACTGCTGGTGCAAAGCGGGATTGAAGACAGTTGAAGATAGCGACCTGGAATGTGAATTCGATGAAAGTGCGCTTGCCGCACGTACTCGAATGGCTCGCTGCCGCGGAGCCCGACGTCCTGGTGTTACAGGAAATCAAACAGCAGACCGATGCTTTCCCTTTTGAGGCCTTGGCGGAAGCCGGGTACCAGTCGGTCGCGAACGGACAGAAAACTTATAACGGCGTTGCGGTCATCAGTCGTAACGCTGGCAACGACGAAATTCACGAATTTCCCGACTTTGATGATCCACAGCGGCGCGTGCTCGCAATTACGATCGATGGCGTGCGTGTCGTAAATCTGTACATACCGAATGGCTCTGAAGTGGGCTCGGAGAAATATGCCTATAAGCTGGGGTGGCTAGAATCTCTGCATAGCTTCTTAAGCGATGAGCTCACTCGGCACGAAAAACTCGTTGTGCTGGGCGACTTCAATATTGCGCCAGCCGATGCGGATATTCACGACCCGGTGAAATGGGGCGAATCAATTCTCGCCAGCCCGCCCGAACGGGCGGCCTTGAAGAAGTTGCTCGACCTGGGTTTAACCGACGTGTTTCGAAAATTCGACCATCCGGAGAAAACTTTCAGCTGGTGGGACTATCGCGCCGCAGGTTTTCGGCGCAATGCCGGGCTTCGTATCGACTTGATACTTAGTACTGACGTTATGACAGATGCATGTACGGCCAGTTACGTAGACAGAGAGCCGCGCACCTGGGAACGGCCGTCTGACCATACGCCCGTCGTCGCGGAGTTCGATATCTAATGTCGGGCGATATGACATATTGCGGAATTTCGTGGCATGACACGTTTTTCACCTGTGTATTATTTGTGGACATGGCTTCGTGACAGAAACGAAAAGAATAATGAACCACGACCGCCGTAACGATTACGACGTTACTAACACAGTGCAAGTCAGCAATCCGACTGCAGTGCGCGACGCTGTACAGGACCTGTTTGCCGATGCGTTTCCCGGCGCATCGTTCGATAAATTGTGGTTAGCGTTTTACGACTTTGAACGATTATTTACTGGTCGCTTCCCCGGTTATCTCGGTTGCGACACAACCTTTCACGATGTGCAGCACACACTCGACATGACGCTGGCGCTCGCTCGCCTTGTTGTCGGTTATGAGCGCAGTGTCGACCCGACCGACCGACTCGGACCACACCGCGCACAAATGGCCATTGTCACGTCACTGTTTCACGACTCCGGCTACATTCGTCACCAAGAACGCGACAGCGACTTCACCAACGGAGCGCAGTTCACGCTGTATCACGTTTCGCGCAGCGCAGACTTCCTGCGTCGCTACCTGCCCGAGCTCGGCATGAGTCAGGACGTCGGTGTTGCCAGCATGATCGTGCACTTCACGGGCTACGAGCTGGACCTCGACGAGATAGAGCTGGATGACCCACGCGACATCATTTGCGGCCACCTTATTGGCACCGCCGACATGATTGCGCAAATGGCTGACCGTTGTTATCTCGAGAAATGCCGCGACCGCCTCTACAAGGAGTTCGTTATCGGCGGTGTCGCGGTTGAAAACGCCTCACCCGGCGAATTTCAGGTGCGTTACTCGTCAGGCAAAGATCTGTTACAGAAGACGCCGCAGTTTTATCAGCAGGTAATGCGCGATCGCCTGCATCGCAAATTCAATCGTGCTTACCGCTACATTGAAGTTCTGTACGGCGGCCAGAATCCTTATATCGATGCCATCCGCAACAATATTTCTCACCTGGTGCGCGTCATTGAATCCGGCGACTGGTCCCTGCTGCGCCGCGAGCCGCCGTACTTCCTGGGCATCGTCAATGCGGTCAACGAGATGGAAGCGTTGGTCACCAGCCAGCTGCAGGCCATGTCCGGTATGAAAATCGAGCCGGAGCCATCGGCGCTAATGCCGCTCTGACATTGGCACATAGCCGGGCTGACTCTCAACCCGCGCCAGCCACTCCCTGATATTTGGATACTTCACGAGGCTAAAGCCGCCTTCATGTGCCTTGTGTGTGTATGCGTACAGAGCAATATCAGCAATGCTGTAGCGGTTATTGGCGAAGAAGTCATTGTTCTCCAGATGCTGATTCATCACCTTGAGCGCTTTGTAGCCGCCCGGACGTTTGCTCTCAAGATTGTCTTGTTCTTCAGGCGGGTTGCCGAGGTAAACAACGATGAATCTTGCAACGGCGATGTACGGTTCGTGGCTGTACTGCTCAAAACACATCCAGCTCAGGATATTCGCCATCTCGTACGCATCGTCTGCTACAAGCGCGGACTCTTGCGCCAGATAATAAAGAATGGCATTCGACTCCGGCAGAAACCGGCCGTCAGCAAGCTTGAGTAACGGGGTCTTGCCATTCGGGTTCATCGCACGAAACTCGTCCGTTCGCGCCGCACCTTTTAACAGATCCAGCTCGTGCCACACATGATCGATGCCAAGCTGCGCGCACAGGAGCTGGATCTTGTAGCAGTTACCGGAAATCGAATCCCCGAAGACTTCAATCTTGTCGGTCATCACCTTCTTCCAGGGTGCGAATGGCCAAGTACTGTTCTCGCGACAGTCGTCGATTGGCGAAAAACGCCGCGAGCCCTGCTGCGAACAAAGCGTAGACAATATCCGCCGGCGTCATTACCTCGTCGAAAAAGACGGGCCAGGTTAGCGCGGTAAGACTGCGCAGCACGGTAAATGTGTCCGTACCAAGCTGGGGTGCTGTAAATGCAGCTGCCACCACAATATTACCGACCAGCGCGCCGATGACAGCAAATACCGCGGCAATGACCGGAAAACGCCAGTCCAGTCCAAACCCGGCACGGCGCACGGCCAGGCCAATGAAACCGCCCATCACCATCGCCATCCATGGATAAATGCTGCCGATCAGCGTCGAAATCATCGACCAGAGAATGCTGAAAATTATGACGGTGATAACACTGGCTATGATCGCATTGCGCACAGACTGCGCTGCCAAAAGACGTTTACCCTCTTCCGGCGTTGGTTCCCGCTTGTTTTTGGGCAGATGCTTCTTACGCAGGCGCAAAACATCTGTTTTCTCAGCGCTCATGATGAGCAACAATACGCGAATGCGCATATCCATATCCATACTACTGATTACCTGTACAGTTCTCGCCGCCTGCTCGCAGGCACCGCAGCAAGATCCTGCCGACATCGTCATGCTCAATGGCGGTGTCTACACCGTTGATGCCGGCCGCAGCTGGGCCGAGGCCGCAGCAATCAGCGACGGAATGATTGTGGCCGTCGGTACGAATGACGAGATTCAGCCCTATATCGGCGATGACACTGAAGTCGTCGATCTCACGGGCCGCATGGCGATGCCGGGAATACACGACTCGCACGTGCATCCGCTGGAAGGCGGCTACGAGCAGGTGCATTGTAATCTCTGGAACGAGAGCGGCGTCGACGCGATCATCGCAAAATTACAGGCCTGCGAAAAAGACCATGAAGGCGAATGGTTCGAGGCAATCGGGCTTGATCTCGGTTCCTTCGGCCTATCAGGCCCGGACAAATCCATTCTGGATTCGCTTTCACAGGACAGATATATATTTGTCGATGGCTCAGATGGTCATGCGGCGCTGGTCAACGACAAAGTTCTGGATCTACTTGGCATTAACGAAAACACACTCGATCCTCATGACGGTGTCATCGAACGGCGCGAAGGCAGTCGCGAACCGAACGGTACCTTGCGTGAATCGGCAAGAGAACCTGTCGACGCGATTCGACCACCGCGCACCCTGGAGGTCAGCGTACCGACCATGCGCGATGCGATTCAACTAATGAACTCGCACGGCATTACGTCCGGCTTTGACGTATGGATCCGTCCGCACGAGCTGGACGTTTATAAGATTCTGGCGGACGCCGACGAACTCAACCTTCGAGTATTGGGCGGGATCTATGACCCGATCGAGGGTGATCACATTGACGAAAACCTAGAGCAACGTGTGCTGAGCCGAGGTGGCTACGAGTCCGAGTACGTCAATTACAACGCGGTCAAATTAATTGTCGACGGCGTTCTGGAGGGCGAGACGGCTGCTCTAACCGAGCCCTACCATTCGGTCGATCATGCCGGAATTCCGTTTTTCGACACCGACGTGTTTAACGAACGTGTGCAGTATTACTACGACATGGGCATGCATATCCATTTCCATGCGATGGGCGACCGCGCGGTTCGCGAAGCAATGGATGCAATTGAACTCGCTCGCGACAATGGCGCAGAAGAGCTATTGGACAATCGCCACACGATTTCGCACATGGCGCTTGTCGACCCCAGTGACATGCACCGCTTTGCCGAGCTAAACATTAGCGCAAGCGTGACGATGATCTGGGCCACGAATGACGAGTGGGCACAGAATCTCGATATTCCGGCTATGGGGATAGAGCGCGTCGAGCGATACTATCCGATCCGGTCAGTGCAGCAGGCTGGCGGTGTCATTGTTGGCGGTAGTGATTGGAATTATGGCGATCTCGATCCACTGCTGTCGATTGAAGCTGCCATCACTCGAAAGAGCCCGTGGGGGCCTGAAGAGAACATGGAATACGAAGGGCTCGGCGATGAACTTGTCGACCTTGCGACCATGATCGACTCCTACACAATCAATGGCGCCTGGCAACTCGGCATCGAAGATATTTCCGGCTCTATCGAGGCCGGCAAGCGCGCCGATGTAATTGTCTACAACCGCAACCTATTCGAGATCGATGTCCACGAAATAAGCGAGGCAATTGTCGACCTCACGGTTTTTGATGGGCGTGTTGTGCATCGCAGCGACCATGAGTAAAAGCTCAGTTCTGATCTCTGGCGCTGCTTCCGGTATCGGTCGCGTAATTGCTGAAGCATTTCTGGCCGACGGCGCCCACGTGCATGTCTGCGATGCCAGCAGCGAGGCCATAGCCGAATTCAAAGAGGCCAACCCGGGAGCAACAACAACGCAGGCGGATGTCTCCAACGCCGACGATGTTGCGAGAGTTTTCTCGAACATCGACACGCTGGATGTGTTGATTAACAACGCAGGCATTTCCGGTCCTTCGGCTGGAGTTGAGGATGTCGCAACTGAAGCGTGGGACGATTGCATTGCCGTCAACCTTAGCGGTGCGTTTTATATGACACATCACGCAGTACCACTTCTCAAGCAATCAAAAATGGCAAGTATCATCAATATGTCATCGTCGGCCGGCTTGTTCGGCACGCCGATGCGCTCGCCGTACGCCGCCAGCAAGTGGGGGCTGATCGGCCTTACCAAGACCTGGGCGATGGAGCTCGGCCCGCACAACATTCGAGTGAATGCCATTTGTCCCGGCTGCGTTAGCGGTCCGCGCATTGACGGGGTAATCGACCGAGATGCAGAGGAACGTGGCGTTAGCCCCGACAAGATACGTGATGTCTATCAACGGCAGAGCTCGATGCGTAGCTTCGTATCACCGGAGGAAATCGCCGACACCGTTATGTTCCTGACCTCCGATAAGGCCGGCAAGATTTCAGGGCAGGCCATGTCGGTGGATGGTCACACAGAATCTTTAGCAATATGGCTGGACTGATGCGCGCAGCATGGTTTGAAAAATTTGGAAACGCGGCCGACGTACTTGAAGTCGGCGAATTCGAAACCCCGACCGCCGGACCCGGCGAGGTACTGGTGCGGTTGCACACCAGCGGTGTGAACCCATCGGACGTCAAGAAACGTGCAGGTTCGTTTCCGAACCTCCTCGACGATGGCCTGGTGATCCCGAACAGCGATGGCGCAGGCGTTATCGAAGCGGTTGGCGAAGGAGTAGATGCAGCGCGTGTTGGTGAGCGAGTCTGGGTCTACCAGGCGCAATTTGCACGCCGCTTCGGTACCGCCGCCGAGTACGTTGCCCTTGAAAGCTCGCGTGCGCCGGTCTTGCCGGACAACGCGTCATTCGAGGTCGGTGCCTGTCTGGGCATTCCTGCAATGACCGCGCACCGCAGCGTTTTCGCCGATGGTGACGTTACCGGTCAGACGATTGTCATCACTGGCGCCGCCGGGCGAGTCGGCTATTACGCCGTTCAATGGGCCAGCCAGGCGGGTGCGATCGTTATCGCGACGGCCAGCAATGAGGAAGACGCCGCTGCCTGTAAAGCGGCCGGCGCGGCACATGTCGTTAATCATCGTAGCGACACGTTTGCCGACGACATTCTCAGCGCCAACGGTGGCGAACGAGTCGACAGGGCCATCGATCTTGAGTTTGGTGCAAA
>JBPCXZ010000150.1:0-3698 GCA_051008055.1 Woeseiaceae bacterium | reverse complement strand
TTGCCGATGACGCTGATCCTGTTCCTTGCCTGGATGTCGCATTGGCTGCCGGTTAACGTTATTCCACCGCGGATGGGTATGGCGAGCGCGACAGTGTTTTCGCTGATCGCGTTCGGTGTCAGTTTTCGGTTGACGCTGCCAAAGATTGCCTATCTTACCGACGCAGATCGTTTCGTCCTGTATTCGACGTTACTTGTCCTGTTATCGCTCGCTATTACCGTCACGACTATCCGTTGGGCCAGCACCGACCGGGAAGCTGCCGCCGAACGCCTGTCGCTAAGAGCCCGACTGGGATTTCCGTTCCTGTACGGCCTGATCGTGCTGACTGCATTGCTGTAGGTGGTGAATCACGGGGGCAGGGAATTTACTTATAGCGGCCATTTGCCGTACTCTCTGAGGTAACAAAAACAACAAAATCGGCGTTCAACCTTGATCAGCTGGTTGCACCTGGGGGGGGTAACTTTATGAGCGACCTGTTTCGAATGAACTGGGATGCCTTTGATCCTGTTACCGGCATCAAAGTTGTCGTCGCATCGCTGCTGGTATTCGGGCTCATGGCAGTTACGGGGCAGAGCTGGATTGCGACCGGACTGGTGGTGCTATTCGCGTGGCTTACCAACGTCCCAGGTCCGTTAAAGGACCGAATTTTAGGCATGATCGCGTTCGCAGTTGGCGCAATTGCGGTTACCTATCTGTCTGATTCGCTTGGCCTCGACCTATGGTCGAACACAATTGCAATCGTCATTATTGGGTTGCTCGGTACGCTTGCTCTCGCCCACGGGACTCGCGCGTACATGGTCGGCTACGTACTAATCTGCTGGGCCATCTACGGTCCGTTTCTGGTTGTGAGCACCAGCGTCATGAACTGCGTTGGCGCGATAGTTGTTGGAACAGGTGCCATCATTGTAACGACGCTGATTGGTTCCTTCTTCGAGAAGAACAGTGAATCACCCGCCTCAACAGACGAGCAAGCCGAAGCCCAGAAACCAGACTACGTCGCTGTCATGCCATATGCCTTGACGGTTGCCTTTGTGCTCGGCCTGACAACCTACATTGGCTGGATCACGCTGAAGACGGATCCGACGATGGCAGTAGCCGGCGCATTTTTTGTTATCGGCTTCGACGCGCAAAAGACCTGGGTAGCAGGCATTACTCGTGTCATCGGCGTAATCCTTGGTGTTATCTGTGGCTACGCGGCTGCTCAGATGCTCGCGCCCGGACTAACTACCGAAATAGTCACCCTGGTTGCCCTGTTCATGAGCTTTGCGGCTATGGGGGTAAACCCGGGGCTGTTCATGTTCTTCTTCATGTTTCTAATCGCGCTCGGCTGGACGTCTCTTGATCCAGAGACGCTGGATCAGACCTTCTGGGAGCGAATCAGTGCAGAGAGTGTTGGCGTTGCGATAGCGATCATTGCGATCGGGTTTTTGCAATGGCTCCAATCAAGAAAAACCAGTGACTGAAAAGGCATTGGCTCCAAAACTAACGAGGTTTTTTTAGAGGAGAAAGAGATGTCAGATAACGATAGCGGTACCGGACTGCCACCCGAATTCACAGCTCCATCAGAGACGCTGACGCCGGGCCATCATGACAGCGACGTTTTTATGGAGTCGACGGGCTATACGGAAGATGACAGAGACGTTAGCTGCTGGATTGGTCGCAACGTGGCTGGTGCAACAATCGGGTTGATTCAGCTGCGGGCCATCCTTCCGTTGATACCGGGCAACATGGGTAATGCGACGACCTTCGACTTCCCGATTCTTTACCGGGAAATGTTGCCGCCAGACCCCTACAAAATCATGGCCACAGACCCCGATGCAGAGAAGGAATTCGTCGACGAAGCCGTGAAAGCGGCCAAATGGCTTGAATTGCAGGGCGTTCGCGCGATCATGGGCAATTGCGGTTTCTTCGGTACGTACCAGAACGCGATTCAGGAGCGCATCGAAACGCAGTTCTTCTCTTCCAGCCTGGTACAGCTTCCTACGATCCTGACCTGTCTGCCCAAGAACAAGAAGGTCGCAGTGATTACCGCGAACGGGCCGGTTCTCCGAGACGGACCGGCAATTGAAAATTGCGGTGTGTCGCTGGAAGACAAAGCTAACCGTATCGTTATTGGCGGCTGTGAGGATGGCACCGAGTTTCATAAGGTTCTTGGACAGACCGGCGAGACGTTTAACGTGCTCAAGCTTGAGCAAGAAATTGTCGCCGCGACCAAGAAGGTCGTTGAGGAAGACGGCAACATTGGCGCGGTCCTGCTGGAGTGCACCGAGTTGCCGCCGGCCGCCTTCGCCGTTCAGAATGCCGTTCGCCTGCCAGTCTGGGACTACACGACATTAACGAAGTGGATCCACGACGGCTGCCTGCGCCGCAAGTTCACCGGATTGGTTTAGGCATTTATCAATGCATAGGCTGAAGTCAGATTTGACGATTCCAGCACTCGCAGTGCTGGCCCTCGGACTAACCTCCGGGGCCAGTATCTCAGCCCAGGAAACTGAATCGGCAGCCGACGAGGCCGAGGAATCGGCGACTGAGGAATCAGTACCGACGATTTCGCTGGGACCGGACGATGTTAGTACTCGAATCGAGTCTGACTCACTTCCCCCGGAGGTGGCTTACGACTTAGCTGGTTCCGACAAGTTCTTTGAGCCCTGGAGCAACTGGAAGGGAGCGCTGGCCGAAGAAGAGTTATTCCGGCTCGGGATGGACTACCAGCCCTTAATGCAATGGTCTGACAATTCAGAGGGTGAAGACTCAGCGGCCGGCGGCATCTTCAGGGTGTTCTCAAGTTGGGATATCTGGGGCACAGACAATCCGTCTCGCACTGGAACGCTAGACGTGCGACTTGAGCATCGCCACAAGATCGGTTCGGACATACCGCCCGAAAACCTCGCGCCAGGCTTTGGTTATCTGGGCACCACGGCGCCCGATTGGACAGATCAAGGCCTTGGGGTGACCAACCTGATGATTCGGCAGCGACTGGACGTTGGTAAGGCGCCCGTCGAACTGCGTGTCGGCTACATGAGCGCATTCGCGCAGTTCGATATCACGATGTTCTCCGACAACCTGACCACGTTTCAGAACAATAGTCTGATCCTAAGCCCAACGATTGCGTATCCGTCCGCAGGGTCGTTCGGCGTCGCGGGTTACGTAGGCATTCCGGACAGTAAATTCTATGTGCTGGGAATGGTGATGGATGCCAACGGGCAGTACGACAGCCTGAGCTTCGACACGGTTGGCGACGGGGAGTATTTCTCTGCTTTGGAATTTGGTTGGTCAGAGATGGATCTTGCGGCAGGCTCGGGCTACGTACTCAATAATTTCCATATCGGTGCCTGGCATAGCGACAAACGTGGCAAAGGTGCTCAAGCGACCGGCTCATACTTCTTTCAGGACAGTCGCTTTGGCGTGTTTGGACGGATCGCATGGGCATCAGAAGGCGCTAGTACGATTTACAAAGACTACGCTGCCGTGGGTGGAACAATGGGTTTTTTCCGCGATAGCATGTTAGGTGTCGGTATCAGTACAGGTAAACCGCAAGGACTAAATAATAGTCAGGTCGCAACCGAAATCTTTTATCGCTGGCAACTGTCGCAATACCTGGCGCTAACCCCAAGCGTGCAATTTCTCAAAGACCCGGCCCTCAATGCGGATGACAGCTCAGTGACTGTGCTTAGTCTGCGCTTCAGGGTTTCTCTGTA